>JACCZL010000867.1 GCA_013695975.1 Chloroflexota bacterium | reverse complement strand
GCCAGTCGCGGCTGCACCGACCGCCGCTGCCCAGCCGGCCGCGGCCGCGAAGTCGACCGGCACCAAGCTCACCGTCTGGGGCTGGCAGAGCTTTACGCCGGAGGGCGACAAGGCGCTCGGCGATCAGATGCAGGAGTGGGGCAGCGCCAACCGCACCGACGTCGAGTACGTGGTGGTCGAGAACGCCCAGTTCCCTCAGAAGCTGGCTGCCGCCGTCGAGGCCAAGGCCGCGCCCGACATTACCATGCTCACCAACCCGTCGAACGTCCTGGACTACGCCGGGCGGGAGTTGTTCGCGGACATCGCCGACGTCTGGCGCGACGTGAGCAAGCAGGCCGGCGGGTTTCTCAAGTACGTGGAAGACTACTACACCATCGGCAACGCCTACTTCGCGATCCCATTCGAGGCGGATACCTCGCCCCTGTTCACCCGCCTGGACCTGGTCGAGAAGGCGACCGGCAAGCGCGAGCCGCCGAAGACCTTCGACGAGCTGACCCAGGCCGCCAAGCAGATCAATCAGCCGCCGGGCCTGCACGCCCTTGGCCTCTGCCTCGGGCGGGTGCCGGACTGCGAGAGCGACGCCGTCGGCACCATCTGGAACGACGGCGGCGCGCTGGTCGACAAGGAGGGCAAGGTGGCCCTCAACAGCCCCGAGACCGTCGCGGCGATGCAGCGGCTCAAGGGATGGTGGGACGACAAGCTGATCCCGCCTGGCGCGACGACCTGGGACGACACTGGCAACAACTCGGCGTATCAGGCTAAGCAAGTGGCGTTCGTCCGCAATCCACCCTCGATCTATGCCTGGATGCAGACCAACGACAAGGAGCTGCTCGAGAACTCGACGATGGCCCCGTTCCCGGCCGGCAAGTCGGGGAGCTACGCCGCCTCGGGGGCCTGGTCGTGGTCCGTCTTCAACACCAGCAAGAATGTCGACGGCGCGAAGGACCTGATCCGCCACCTCATGGACCCGAAGCGTCTCCAGACGGTCTACGCCGCGGTCGGCGGTCGTTGGTACCCGATTTATCTCGACGGCCAGAAAGACGAGTATTGGACCTCGCGGCCGATCTTTAGGTTCTACCCCGACCTGTTGGCAGGCGGCCGCGGACTCTGGTGGCCGGCCCAGCCCGACCCGAAACTGATGGCCGCGATCGGGGAGGTTCGAACCCGCAACGTCATCCCGGACATGGTCCAGGAGATCATCGTCAAAGGCGCGTCCGTCGAGGAGTCGGTCAAGATGGCCCACGACTCGATGGTCGAGATCTTCCGAGGCCGCGGCGCCAAGGTGTAGGTGGGGTCACCACGTGTTGGAGCTCAGCGTCGAGTAGCCCTCGGTCGGAGGTGGGCTGGCTGGATGCCCTCCTGGCGACGGACCCTCGACTCGTCCTCGAGGTCACGGCGATCGCCGTCGTGGCGTAAGGGCGGCGGAGGCAGGTGATCCCGCCGCGTCCGCCCCGTCGTCCCGCTCTCCGCGCAACTGCGCGCCCCTGGCGCCGTTACTGTACTGGGTACATGGTATGTTTGGCCGCAAGCGCGCGTGGCTGGCACTGGTCGTCCTGGTCGTCTGGGCCGGAGTGGGCGCGGCGACGGTGAGGGCGGACGGGGCGTCGGCGTCGGAGATCGAGGCGTCGAGGCGGCTGCAGAGTGCCGTCGCGACCCAGGCCGCGACGCGCGCCAGTTTGCTTGTGGTGGGCGAGGGGCGGAGCTGCGGCGAGGCCGGCTTCGTCGCCTACCGCCGCAGCGACGTCGAATACGATCTGGTCGACGAGTGGTACGTCGCGTCGCAGCTCTGGGCGGACGCCCAACTGCTCGCCGCGTCCATGGGCCGCCCGCCGCTGCTGGCCGACGGCGCGCGGCAGCGTGCTGGAAGGCTCAAACTGGCGGCGTTGGCCTACGAGCCGAGCGGGCGCTGCTACCTGGACAAGGGGTTCGCGTTCCTGGAGCGGCTGTGGGACGCCCGGCTTGGCGGCTACTATCCGCGCTTCCATCTTGCTCAAGGCCAGATCGATCGTGAGACACGTTACGCTGACGACAACGCCCTGACCGGCCTGGCCCTGCTGGCGGCGGCGGAGACGGCGTCGGATGCCACGACACGGGGCCGCTATCTCGACGCGGCCCGACGCGAGGCAGACTTCCTGCTGCGGAGCGGGCTCTGGGACGCGACCTTCGGCGGTGGCTTCTGGTGGACCACCGATCGCGGCGACACCGACGAGGGCAAGCCCGCGCAGACCAACGCCATCGCGGCCCTCTTTCTCGGCCGCCTTCACCAGGCGACCGGAGCGGGCGTTTACCGCGAATGGACCTTGCGAACGCTCTTCTGGATGGACACGGTCCTTTACGAGCCGTCGCGAGACCTCTACCGCTGGAGTGTCCATTACCAGGACCCCGCTCGCCGAACGGGCCCGATTGTGCGCAGCCCGCGCTTCTTCAACTACGACCAGGGCATCGCCATCGAGGCCCAGCTCCTTGCTGCGAGGCTCGACGGCGAGCCGGGCCGTCTGGCCCGAGCGCGGGAGCTGGGCCAGGCCCTGCATCGCGATTTCTGGAGCCAGCACGGCGGCGGTTACAACCTGCAAGCCGGCGTCGAACAGGTCTACACGTCGTATGCGTCCTGGGCCAGCCTGGGGCATCTGGCCCTCCATGACGTCGATGGCGACCCGCGGTGGCTCGACATGGCGCGGGCCAACGCTGCCGCCTTGACGGCTGCCCTCCGCCGGACGGATGGTGGCTACGCCCTTCGGCACTATCGCTGCGTCGACCGCGTCGCCCCCGGCTGCGAACGTGGTCAGGCGATCTCCGTGCTCGACCACACCCGCGACGGCGCCGCGCAGGCCTGGATGCAGCAGCTTCAGACCGGACTCGCCCAGCGCATCGCCGAAGACGACTAACTGGCGCCGCCGCGTTGTTGGCGCAGCGGGAACTCGACCCGTGGGGTATGCCGATGGGTTATCCTAAGGGTGCCTGGGTAGAGGGATCGGCAGGAGGGCCGTCCCCCTGTGCGGGGTCGCGGGGATGCGCGGTCCCGAGGGAGGCGTCGATGGCTCTGGGGCGTGCTTGGCTCGGTTGGGCCTCGCGACTCGTGCTGATTCTCGCGCTGGCCTGGGCCCTGACCGCGCCGCTCGAGCAGCCGCCGAAGGTAGCGAACGCGCTTCAGGGCGACGGTCGATTGTCGCCCGAGACGGGCTTCTCAGTTGCGCCGGGGGCGTTCGACGACTACTTTCGGGCCCGTGGCGGCCTGCGAACGTTCGGCCCGCCGGTGTCGAACCGATTCCGTCTGCTCGGGCAGGACGTCCAGCTCTTCCGCTACTTTGCCTTGCGGCAGAACCCCGATGGGTCGATCGCCACGCTGCCCTTGCTCGACCTTGGCGCGATCCCCTCGTCGCGGGTCGGCGGTCAGGCGGTCCCGCCCTCCGACCCGCGGCTCACCGGGAGCGCGCCGGTGCCGGGGACACCGGAGTACGACTCGCGAGCGCAGGCATTCATTCGGGCGAACGCCCCCGACACGTGGGAGGGTCTGCAAGTCGGCTTCTATGCCGCGTTCCTGAGCACCGTCACCTTCCAGGAGGCATTCCCAAACGGCGTGGGCAATCGCGACCTCCTCCCCGGCTTTGCCCAGGAGGTCTGGGGGCTACCGGTCAGCCGACCGACCCGCGACTCGCAAGGCTCGGACGTGGTCTCGTTCCGCTGGGAACGAGGGGTCATGCGGTACGATCGAGCGAACGCCCAGGTGACGGTGCTCGCGTTGGCCGAGCTCTTCAAGGCCGTCCTCACCGGGGAGAACGTCCCGGCCGATCTCGCGGCCGCCGCTGAGGGTTCCCGCTTCTATCGTCAGCTCGACCCACGCGCCCCGAACGGAGTCGCCCGACCAGGCGAGCTCCCCGAGACGACGCTCCTGGGCGCCTTTCAGGCGGATGGACAACCGCCCACTGGCGTGACTCCACCATCCAGGACGCCGACCCCTACCCCCACCAGCCAGCTCGGGCCACCAACCCCCGAGCTGCCGACGACCGGCTCCCCGACGCCGATCGATAGGACCCGGAGGGTGCCTGGCGCGGGGACGCCCACCACCGGGGCGAGCGGCGACGGTAGCGTGTCTGGCTCGACTTCCGGCGAAGGCGACGGGCAGGACGCATGCTATGGCGACGAGGTGATCACCTTTGCGCCGGAGAACCCGCGAGTCGGCACCGAGCTGGTCATCGTCGTCACCTCGAGTCGCCCGCATCCCTATGGCCGGCTCGCCGGGACCGAGCGGACGACGTTCGTGCGCGAGCGGCCCGGTCAGCGCGGATTGGTGTGGGAGTGGACGGTCAACCTGTCGACTACCGGCAACCACGAGTACACGTTCTACGTCGACTCGACGATTCCCTGCAAGAAAGTCAGCATCCAGGTCCGATCAGCACTCGGGACGACCTCAGCAAGGTCGACCGGCCTCGACAACGATAACGTCGACAACGTCAGTGATAACCTGAGCAGTGACAACTTCAGTAACAACGTGAGCAGCGACAACTTCAGCGATAACACGAGCGGCGACAATAGCCGTGACAACACGAGCGCGAACGTGAGCGGCGACAACTCGGACGACAATTCGAGCAGCGACAATGCGAGTGATAACCTGTCTGACGAGGACAACGGCAACGATAACGGCGATAATTCCAGTTGAACGGAGGAGGGGGCAGGCATGACGCTCCTGCTAAGCCGAGCCGAGCTTGAGCGGCTCCTCGACGTGCGGTCGGTGATCGAGGCGGTGGAGCGGGGCTTTGCCGACTATGCGGCCGGCAAGGTCCAGATGCCGGCCCGCACGG
>JACCZL010000859.1 GCA_013695975.1 Chloroflexota bacterium | reverse complement strand
GCCGCGGGTGGGGCGGGTGCCTGCTGGGCGCAGCCGGCGGCAACCGCCCCGAGCGCTCCGGCGAAGGCGGCCAGGGCCTGGCGGCGGCTGACGCCTCGTCGGCAGGGCGTGATGGATGCGACGTCGTTTCTCATCCCTCGTGAACCTCCCCTTCGAGCAGCTTCCGGATGTGCAGGACGTAGCTGTTGTACTTCGGCGAGGCGGCGATCTCCAGGGTCCTCGGGCGCGGCAGCTCGACCCGCAGCACCTCGGCGATCTGGCCGGGTCGGGCCGTCATCACGACGACCCGATCGCTCAGGAAGACCGCTTCCTGGATGCTGTGCGTGACGAAGACGACCGTCTTGCGGCTCATCTCCCAGATGCGCTGAAGCTCGAGGCTCATCCGATCGCGCGTCATCGCGTCGAGCGCCCCGAACGGCTCGTCCATCAGGAGCACGGCCGGGTCCTGCAGCAGCGCCCGGGTGATGGCGTTGCGCTGCTGCATGCCGCCGGACAGCTCGGACGGGTACTTGCCCTCGAACCCGCTCAGGCCGACCATCTTCAGCAGGTCCAACGCGCGCGGTCGGAGACGCTCGCGGCCCAGCCCGAGGACCTCGGCCGGTAGCAGGGTGTTGTCGAGGACCGTTCGCCAGGGGAGCAGGACCGGGCGCTGGAAGACCAGCCCGATCTCGGTGCACGGCTCATGCACGTCGGCGTCCTTGAAACGGACCTCGCCGCTCGAACGCGGGACCAGCCCAGCCAGGATCATCAGCAAGGTCGTCTTGCCACACCCGCTCGGACCGACCAGGCTGACGAACTCGCCATCCCCGACGGCCAACGAGACGTCCTGGAGGGCATGGACCGCCTCGCCGGCTCGAGTCGCGTATGTCTTGGAGAGTCGTTCGGTCCGCAGCAGGACCTCGCCGCGGACCGGCTGCCGCGCCTCGCCGAGGGTGGCCGTGGTGGATCGTACCATCAGGACGTCGCCGCGATCTGGTCCTGGCGCCGCGTCCAGAAGACCAGCCGATGGCCAATCGCTTGGACCAGCGTGTGGAAGAGGATGCCGACGACGGCCAGGATGACCAGCGCGGAGAAGACCGAGGCCGTATCGTTGGTGAATTGGGCCTGCAGGATCATCACCCCGATGCCGGCGTCCGAGCCGACGAACTCGGCCACGATCGCCCCTAGGATCGAGTAGACCGCGCTCATGTCCAGGCCGGCGAAGATCATTGGCAGGGCGGCTGGCAGCTTGACCTTCCGCAAGATCTGGAGCCGATTCGCCTTGAGCGAGCGCATCAAGAGCAGGTAGTCGCGGTCCACCAGATTGAGCCCGACGTAGGTGTTGATCAAGAGTGGGAAGAAGGTCAGCAGCGCCGCCAGGACCATCTTCGAGGTCGGGCCGAAGCCGAACCAGATCAAGATGAGCGGGGCGATGGCGACCTTGGGCAGGCTCTGGAGCCCGACCGCGTAGGGCAACAGGATCCGCTCGAGGATCCTGAACTCGGAGATCAGGATCCCGAGCAGGATGCCGGCACCGCAGCCCAGGACGTAGCCGGACAGGGCGCCTCGCAGGGTCGACCCGAGGTGGAGCCAGTAGCCGGCGCGGTCGCCGAGATCGCGGCTCAGGCCGTTCACAAGCGCACGCCCGATACGGCTCGGCGCGGGCAGGATGTACGACGGCGGCTGGGCAATGGTGACGTAGGCTTCCCAGGCCAGCAGGAGTACGATGAGGCTGCCCGGCAGCCAGAGGCTGCCGAGACTCAGCCGTCCGATTAGCGGGAGACCCGGGCGGCGACGTGGGGACGGGGCGGTCCGAGCACCGGCCTCGGCCGCTGGCGTCTCCGAGCCATCAGGGGAGACATCGACTGGAGCGGTCCTAGCCACGCGCCCCCGCCTCGTCGAGCGCGTGCTGAGGGTGGTCCGCGCACAGGACCAACGTCGCGGGCAAGACCCCGCTCGACCGCTCGCGTCGCCACCGCGGCATGCTCGGAGCTCCCTCCTTCCTCTTGGGCAGTCTACTTCGTCGGGCCCGTGTCTCGCCAAACACGCGGGTGCAGCGCGTATACTGAAGCGCCATGCGGGTGATCGCGGGGTCGGCGCGGGGGCGGCCGCTGCGGGCGCCGGCAACCGGGCGGACACGGCCAACGGCCGACAGAATCAAGGGCGCCGTCTTTTCGATGCTCGAGGCCGAGGCCTACCGCCGCGGGTTCGAGCCCGAGCCGGGTGATGACGAGCGTGACGGACGGTTCGCGGCGGCAGTGGCCTGGCCGCGGGTGCTCGAGCTGTACGCCGGCAGCGGGGCGCTCGCGATCGAGGCGCTGAGTCGTGGGGCCGCTCGAGCCGTCCTGGTCGAGTCGAGCGCCGCGGCGCGGAAGATCATCGTCGAGAACCTCCAACGCACCGGTCTGGCCGAGCGGGCGACGGTCCATGCGATGACGAGCGCGGCGGCCCTATCGACATTGGCCGGCGCCTATGATCTAATACTCCTTGATCCACCGTATGATGAACCCGGCGTGACCGGATTGCTTGGACGGCTCGCCGGTGGACCGGCGGGCCCGTCCGCGGTCCTGGTCTGGGAGCACCAGCGAGTCGTCGTACCGCCGGAGCGGATCGAGGGTGCTGCGACGGACGGGAGCGACGGCCCGTGGGGATGGCGACTGGTGAGGACGAATGAGCATGGAATCGCCGCCGTGAGCCTGTACGCGACGGACTCGGCATGAGCGTGTCCGAGGAACGATCGGACGGGATGATGGGAGGCGCCGCTGGCCGGCTCGCCATCTATCCGGGGACGTTCGATCCAGTCCACCACGGGCATGTCGACATCGCCCGCCGCGCGGCGCGCCTGTTCGACCAGGTGGTCGTGGCCGTCTACGACCGGCCGTCCAAGTCGCTGCTCTTCTCGCCTGAAGAGCGGATCAGCCTGTTTCGGGCGAGTCTGGACGCGGTGGGCGCGCACGACGTCGTCGTCGAAGGCTACTCTGGACTGACCGTCAACTACGCCCACAGGCGGGGCGCGATCGCGATCGTCCGCGGGCTTCGAGCGGTGTTCGACTTCGAGTACGAGTACCAGATGACGACGATGAACCGGCATCTCCAGGCTGGGGTCGAGACCGTCTTCCTGACCACCTCGCTCGAGTTCGCCTATCTCAGCTCGACCATCGTCAAGGAGGTCGCCTTTGGTGGTGCGGAGCTCGACGGGCTGGTCCCGTCGGTCGTCGCCGACGCGCTGACCTCACGCCTGGTCTCGCATCCCCGATGAGTGAGCGGGTGATGGCCGGGGAGCCGGGCACGGTCGACTTCCTGTACCTGCTCGACCGACTCGAGGAGGCCCTGGCGGCCGGGTCACGAGTCCCGCTCACCGTCCGCACGCTCGTCGACGAGCAGGAGTGCCTGGACATCATCGACCAGATGCGGGTCGCCCTGCCCGAAGAGGTCAAGTACGCGCGGCGGGTCCTGGCCGAGCGCGAGCTGCTGCTCAATCAGGCCCGCGAGGAGGCCGAGCGGGTGGTCCGCAACGCCGAACTGCGGGCGGCCCGAATGGTCGAGGAGCACGTCCTGGTCCGCACGGCCCAGGCCCGCGCGATCGAGATCGAGGACAAGGCCGAGCAGGCCGGCGAGGAGATCCGGGCTGAGGCCGAGCGCTACGCGCGGCGGGTCCTCGGGCGGGTGAGCGAGCGGCTCGATCAGGCGCTCGGGACAGTCAAGTCGGGGCTCCGCGAGCTTGACCTGGGCGATCTGCCGCGCGGTTGACGGCCCGAAGGGCCTGCCGCATAATACGCGCGCCCTGGCAGGGTATCTTTGGTGGGCCCAGCATGCACGTCGTCGTCAACCAGAAGCTTGCCCGCGACAGGGTCCGACTGGCGAGTGGGTTCCATTTCGTGGCGCTCGGCGTGTTCGCCATCGGGCTGTGGATCTCCTGGACCCAGCCGGAGCAGATCCTCGGCTCCTACGCCGCCATCGTCGTCGGGCTCCTGCTGTACAACTTCGGCCAGATCTTCCTCCGCCGCTGGGGCCCCCGCTTCCGCCAGGACCGGCTCTTGGCCGACGCCCTCAAAGGGCTCGACAACCGCTACGTCCTGCTCGCCTTTGCCTCGACCAAGCTACCCGACTACATCCTGGCTGGCCCCGGCGGGCTTCAGGTCATCGTGCCCCGCATCCACGCCGGCGCGATCACCTGCCGAGGTGATCGCTGGCGCCGCGAGCAGGGTCGCGGACTGGGTCGGTTCCTCACGTTCCTCGGCGGTGTGCCGCTCGGCGACCCCGGCCAGGACGTCGCCCGAGGGATCCAGGCCGTGCGCGAGCGCCTGCAAAAGCGCGATTGGCCGGATGGGTCCGGGCCCCCGATCGGCGGACTGGTCGTCTTCACCAATCCCGAGGCCAAGTTGCGGATCGACGGCTGCACCCGTCCGGTGACCAAGCTTCGCCAGCTCCGCAACCACATCCGTGGCATCAAGGGAACGCTCAACCAGCAGGCGGTGAACCGCCTGGTCGAGGCTCTCCGAGGATGAGCGTCCGTGGTCTGGCTCGCCTGGCTATCGCCGCGGCCATGCTGCTCGCTACGGACAGTCCCCCGGTAGGGGCGCGATTCATCGTGCCCTCGCCCGTAGGGCGCGAGGAATCGCGCCCCTACCTGTCGGGCGGGTACGTGCCGGGCGAGCTGGTCGCGTTGCTCCGCGATGAAGCCACGCTCGACGCGTTCGCTGTCGAATGGGCCGAGCGCGGCTACCCGATGCTCGGTATGATCCCCCAGCTCGCTGCCGTCCAGCTCCGCGTACCGTTCGGGCACGAGGAGGCGGCCATGGCGGCGCTCGCCGGCGATCCGCGCGTGGCCCATGTCGAGCCCAACTACCTGAGTCGCTCATCCCTGGTCCCCGACGACGAGGTCTACCGCGATTACCAGTGGAACCTGCGGAAGATCGGGATGGAGACAGCCTGGGAGGTCACGACCGGCGCGCCAGAGGTGGTCGTGGCCGTGCTCGACACCGGCGTCGACGCCGGTCACCCGGACCTGCTCGGCAACGTCGTGGCCGGCTTCGACTTCATCAACGACGATCCAGTTGCCGCTGACGACTCGTCGCACGGAACCTACGTCGCCGGCGTGATCGCCGCCCTTGGCAACAACAACGAGGGGGTCGCCGGCATCGCCTGGCGGACGAAGCTCCTCCCGGTCAAGGTACTCGACAGCCAGGGCGTGGGCCCGGACGCCGCCGTATCGAAGGGCATCATCTTCGCCGTCGAGAACCGGGCGCGGATCATCAATATCTCCTCGGTCACCTCGTTCCCCTCGCGCCTGCTGGAGGAGGCCGTCAGGTTCGCGGAGCGGCGTGGTGTCCTCGTCGTCGCGGCGGCCGGCAACAGCGGCGACCTCGGCAACGAGCCGATCTATCCGGCCGCCTACTCGTCGGTGTTCGCGGTCGCGGCGACCAACGAGTTCGACGACGTGCCGCCCTTCTCGCAGCGCCAGCCCTACGTGGCGGTCGCCGCGCCGGGCGTCGGCATCGTCGGGACCGCCTGGCGGGGGGCCGGCGACGGGCTCTACATCCAGAGCAGCGGGACGTCTGCCGCGGCGCCGCACGTCTCGGGTCTGGCGGCGCTGCTGCTGGCGATCAAGCCCGACTTGACGCCGACCGCCCTGCGCGACCTGATCCGTGAAAGCGCCGACCCGGTCGGTCCTGAGCCACGCCAGATGACGGTCGGAGCCGGCCGGATCAACGCGGCCCGCGCCGTCGCAACGCTCCGGCCGCCGCCGTCTCGTGTCGCGCCAGGGCCGTCCCAGGCGCCCTCGGTCGCCGAGAGAGCGCCCACCGGCCCACCCCCATCCGGTGGTTTGGCGAGCATCCGGCCGCTGCCGCAGCCCGGCCCTCTGCCGGCGGAGCCGCTGAGCTGGTTCTTCGCAGAGGGGAACACGACGGCGACCTTCGAGACCTTCCTGCTGCTCCAGAACCCGCTCGCGGCGCGGGCGCGGGCGCGAGTGGCCTACATGACCCAGGACGGGCTCGTGGCCGAGAACGTGATCGAGATGGCCCCCAACAGCCGCCGCAGTATTCGCGTCAACGAGGTCGTCCCCAACCAGCTCGTGTCGATCCGCGTCGAGTCGGACACGACGGTCTTCGCCGAGCGCTCGATGTACTTTGGCCACGACGGCATCGGTGGCGCTGGAGCCCGCTCGCCGGGGCGGACCTGGTTCATGGCCGAGGGCTCGACGCAGCCGCCCTTCGACACCTGGATCGTCCTCCAGAACCCGAACCCGCAACCGGCGAACGCCCACCTGACCTTCCTGCTCGAGAGCGGCGGCACCGTGGAGGTCGATCAGCCGATCGGAGCCGAGTCGCGCACCAGCATTCACGCGAACGACGTCCTCCCCCTCAGCGGCTTCGCGACGGTCATCACCTCAGATGTGCCGATCGTCGCCGAGCGGACGATGTACTTCGCGCGGGGCGGGGGCCATGGCTCGATCGGCGCCAAGGCGCCGGGCCGGGCTTGGTTCCTGGCCGAGGGCGACACCCGCCCTGGCTTCGACACCTGGATCCTCCTCCAGAACCCGGGGACCGAAGTGGCGAACGTCGTCGTGACGTTCATGAAGGAGGACGGAACGACGGCCGTTGCCTACTACGCCCTCGATCCGCGCACCCGCTTCAGTCTGTTCGCCGACACGGTCGTTCCCAACGCGAGCTTCGGGACGCGGATCGACGCCGACCAGCCGATCATCGTCGAGCGCTCGCTCTACGTGAACGGCGGCCAGGGCGGCCACAATTCGACCGCCATCCAGATCCCGAACACCGAGTGGTACCTGCCGGAGGGGTCGACCCGGGCGCCCTACCGCGAGGTGTTGGCATTGCTCAACCCGAACGCCGAGCCGGTCCAGGTGGATCTGAACTTCGTGCGCACCGAGGGCCGGCAGCCGCCGACTCAGAGCTTCGTGATCCAGCCGACGAGCCGCCTGAGCTTCGACGCCAAGAGCGTCGTCCCGAGCGGCGAAGCCTCGACCCGCGTCGTCGCCGACAAACCGATCGTCGTCGAACGCTCGATGTACTTCAGTCGCGGCGCCACCAACGCCCCCGGGCTGACGCGCTAACTCTCCGCTCTCGTTGGCACGCTCCTTGCAACTCGGGGTGCATTCAATCCCTGAGCAACGACTCGCGGCGGCGGACCCGCGAGGATCGAAAGGAGGAGCCGAGTGATGTTCTACGTGTACAACGTCAGTTGCATGATGTGTGGACGGGCCTCGGGATACGTGCGTAACGGGGCTTTCGAGCGATCTCCAACGGCTCCCCCGCTGAACGCAAAGGGGGGGCAATCGCGTTGCGGCTTCTGCGGCGGCAGCCTCTATCTCGAAGCAGAGGACTCGCCGGTCGT
Organism: Chloroflexota bacterium; assembly: GCA_013695975.1. Taxonomy (GTDB): domain Bacteria; phylum Chloroflexota; class UBA6077; order UBA6077; family JACCZL01; genus JACCZL01. Next base: position 9,972 of record JACCZL010000859.1, on the reverse strand, counting down.
CCTGGGCCCAATCCGCGCCCTCGGCGAACCTCAGACTAGTCGGGCGTCGTAGTCCTCGGGCCGCATGCCGCGACGGGAGGATCTCGAAGACGTCGCCCGTCAGCAGGCAGAGGTCCTCGTCGAGCACCTGGTCGGTCGCTCTGAGAGCGTCGATTATCGACAGGGCACGTACTTGCTGGCAGCATTGGCGGCCGAGCTGGGTGGTCAGGTCCAACGCCGTTGCTGGGAGCTGGCTAAGTCGGGACAGCCATCGTGGGAGATCGCGGGCGGTGAGGCCGAGACGCTGATCAACGGGGCCTGGCGGTGTATGGCGACGATCTGGGGCGAGAGCGAGCTGGAGGATCGGCGGATCCGCGAGCGGCAGGAGCGATTCGAACGTGATGAGCGTCGGCGGCGGGAGCGGGACGAACGCGAGGGCCAGTCCTGACAGGCCATCACCCGAGGGGAGGTCCAGCCGTTGGACTCGGTGATGTCTGCTCACCATCCCTGGCTGCCGACCGAAATCTTCACGCCTCGCCTCGCTCCAGTTGACCTGGGCTGCCTGGTGGCGCAGGGTCGGGTGCTCGACGCCGTCGCCGACGGCGGCACCCTGAGCGGCACCCTCCAGGAAGTCGCCTGTTCGCTCGGCGTCTCTGTCGGCGATTTGCGGGTGGCCGTCGACGAGCTGGGCCAGGTTGGCTGGCTTGCGCTCGAACGTGACGCAGACGACCAGATTCGTCTGGCCTGGGCCGCCGAAGCTCGCTAGCTAGCCCGAGGCTGGGCTACCGTGGGATCGGGCTGGCGGTGACGGTCGCGTCGGGGATGACCAGACGCTCGCCGATGCGCAAGATGCGGTTGCGGTCGCTGAAGCTGTTGGCCTGGACGATCTGCTCGACGGTCACGCCGTAGCGTTGGGCGATGCGGTTGAGGGTGTCGCCGGCCTCGACAACATGGACGCGACCCGTGAGCGGGGCTGCCGGGCTGGCCTCCGGGGATGGCGACGGGGATGGGCTGGCAAAGGGTAGGGGGCTCCCCGCCGCACCGGGATTCGGAAGTGGTGTCGGCTGGGCGCCGAACTTGGGCGTCGGCGTCGCGCTCGAGCCAAACGGCCCGCCGGAGCCCAGGAGCCAGCTCAACGCGAAGATGAGGCCGACGACGAGCGTGATGAGGACGGCCCCGAACACCAGGGTGTAGGCGTTGCGCTCAGCGCGGTCGGCTCGACCGGCCGTGCCGCTGCGTCGGTCTGACCCACGGCGCGCAGTCCCGGCGCGTGCCTGCTCGCTCCCGAGCGGCACGGCCTGCGACCGAGGCGAGGGGCGTCGTCCCGATCGCGGGGCCGGCTGCCGCGTGGTGGTGCCGCCACCGACGCGTTCACGCAGGCGATCGAACCATTCCCTGGCCTGATCGACCAGGTCACCACCGGTCGAGCTCGGAGGCGGCGTTCCGCGTCCCCCACCCGCCGCCCGCTGGGGCTGGTCCTCATTGAGGCTCACGACGACCCCTCCGCCGATGTAAGTGGCGCATTATAGACGAGTAGGCAATAGGCAGGGGTTCGTCCTTACTGCCTACTGGATCACGGCATCTGCACGGCGTAGCCACCGTCGACGGGGATGCTGACGCCGGTGACGAAGTCGCTAGCGGGGCTGGCGAGGAAGACTGCCGTGCCCGCCAGGTCGGCCGGCTCGCCCCAGCGGCCGGCTGGCGTGCGGGCCAGAACGCGGTCGAACAGGTCCGGGATGTAGCTCCGCGCGGCGCGGGTCATGTCGCTCTCGATCCAGCCGGGGAGGATGCAGTTGGCCTGGATGTTGTCCGGCGCCCAGGCGATGGCCAGGCTCTTGGTGAGCTGGACGACGCCGCCCTTGCTGGCGGCGTAGGGCAGGGCGAAGGTGTGGCCGAAGAGGCTCGCCATCGAGCCAATGTTGACGATCTTCCCCGCTCCGGTCCGCTTGAGCTCGGGGTACGCCGCCTGGCAGCAGACGAACACCGCCGTCAGGTTCGTGTCGACGACCTTCCGATACTCCTCCAGGCTGTACTCCTCCGGTCGCTTGCGGATCCCGATGCCGGCGTTGTTGACCAGGATGTCGAGGCGTCCGAAGCGCTCGCGCGTCCGCACCACCATCTCGGCGACTTGGGCCTCGTCGGTGACGTCCACGTCGAGTCCGATCGCCGCGTCCGAGCGAACCTCGTTGAGCCCGCGCACGGCGGCGTCGGTCTTCTCGCGGTTCCGCCCTGCCACGACCACCGACGCGCCCGCCTCGGCCAGACCACGGGCAATCCCCAGCCCGATCCCGCCGTTGCCGCCGGTCACGATCGCGACCTTCTCACGCAGATCGAAAGGGTTCATGTTTCCCTCCATGGTTGCGGACGACAAACTCCCATCGTCCATCGTCGGTCATCCATCGTCGCAGGTCAGCCGGACTCGGCCGGTAGATCGAGCTGCCCGCGCTCCTCGAGTACCTCGGCCAGCAGGCGGGCGCCGTTCAGCATCGCCGGAAAGCCGGCGTAGATGCCCGCCTGAAGGAGCAGCTCGACTAGCTCATCTTTGGTCAGGCCGGCGTTGAGCGCCCCGTGGAAATGGGTCCGCGCCTCGCCGTCGCGGCCGAGCGCGAGGAGCATCCCGAGCGTGATCAGCTCGCGGGTTTTCTCGTCCAGGCCGGGGCGCTCCAGGATCCCGCCCCAGGCCGTCTCCAGCACGAACCGCTCGAGATCCGGATGGAGCGCCCGCCACATCTGGCGGCGGCGCTCGCCGCGCGCCCCGACGATCCGGCTCCGCCGCTCGACCCCGCGACGATAGGCTTCAGACTGTGAGGGTGTCCCCTCGCGTTCGACATCTTGCATGCTGCCCTCTCTCACCTACCCCCAACCCCTGCAAGGGTCGGGGTAGGTTAGCTGTCGGAGAAGCGGTTTGTCACTCTTGAACGAAGCCGACTACGGCCGTAGCGAAATCCCGTGGGTGGGAAGCATGCACCGCGTGTCGGGCGCCCGGGATGGTCAGGAGCCGACCGTCGCGGAGGCTCGCCGCGAGGGTGTGGGCCGCCTTCTCGCCCAGGGCGGCGTCGAGGGTAGGGTCGGCGGCGATGAGGAGCGTGGGCGCGCCGACCGAGCGGAGGACCGCGGCCTGGGTCGCAAAGCCTGGCTCGCTCCGCTGGGCCGCCTGGAACGGCCCATCGGCGGCCGAGCGGAACAGGTCGGCGATCGCGCGGGCGTAGAGGTCCCCCAGGCCGGGCTCGCGCTCCTGCAGGTAGCGCTCCAATGCGCCCGACGGTTCGTGACGGAGCCGCGCGACGGCCTCGATGTGGTCACGCGGCCGATCCGGATCGAACGGCGGATCAACCAACACGAGCTTGCCGACCAGCTCCGGCCGCTCGGCGGCCACGAGCATCGCCACGACTGCTCCGAGCGAGTGCCCGAGCAGTACAACCGGTGAGATCGGCTGGAGGGTCAGTAAGGTCGCGACATCGCTCGCATAGTCGCGCGGTAAGTAGCCGGTCGCGGGCTTGTCGCTCGCGCCGTGACCCCGCAAGTCCGGCGCGATGAGCCGGAGGGACGGGTGCAGCAGCCGGCCTACCCCCTGCCAGACCGCTCCAGACGCTCCGAGCCCGTGCAGCAACACCAGCGTGGGCCCATCCGACGTCAGCTCGCGGACGTTCAGGGCCAGGCCGCCGACGTCCTCGCGTCGTCGTGTCCACGAGACCATCAGGCCGCCTCGCGCAGTCTGGGGCGTGCCCGAGGGCGGGTCTGGCGGGCCGCGGAGAGTATGCCGGCGGCAAGCTGGACGAGCCCGCCGGCGGCGATGACGTTGATCAGCGGGTCGAGGGGGTAGCGATAGCGCCACTCGATCCCGATCAGGGCGGCGCCGGCCAGGAGCAGCCCCAGGACCAGCGCCGCGAGCATGAGGGCTGGCCGATGGCGCCGTGTCAGCCCGCTCAGGGCCCCGATCGCCAGGAGGACAGGCAGCACGATCGGGTAGGGTGGGCGGGCCGGATCGTACAAACTCGCCAGCCACTCGGCGGTCGTGAACTGACGCTCTTCGGCTGGGGTGGGTGCTGGCAGGAGGTGGTCGACGCGTGGCTCCCAGACGATGTTCCGCCAGGGGGTCCAGTCCTGGCGGAGGCGGACCGGGCGGCCGATGAGGGTGCGGACGAACATCTCGGCGGTGCCCTGGAGATAGTAGGCGGGCCGAGCCCAGAGCGCGTCGAGGGCGATCCGGCGCATCAGCGTGTCGGCCTGGAGCTCAGTCACGCCCAGTTCGTCGCGGAGGCGGCGGGCGAGCGCAAAGGCCGAGCCGTCGGCCGCCTCGTCGCGGTAGATCCGGCGGGCCCGCCCGAGCAAACGATCGGCCTCGCTGCCGGGCGGATCGCGGAAGTCGAACTGCTGGTCGTAACGAATCGTGCGCACGGCCAGGCCCTCGCCGAGCCCGCCCGCGACGGCGAACGTCCCTTGCACCGCCAGGTTGCGCGCCATCCAGGGCAGGATGGTCAGGACGAAGCAGCCGACCAGGACGGCGCCGGCAACGAGCGTCGGACGCCGGCGTGGGAGCAAGAAAGGCAGCGACGTCAACAGGAGGATCAACACCGCCTGAGCGACCGGCCGGGTGAGGGCCGCGAGCCCGAGCAGCAATCCGGTCAGCGCGAACCAGCCGAGGTGGGGATGCCGGCCCCGAATCCCTAGCAGGAAGGCGAGCACGGCCCCGGTCAGGATGGCCCCGAAGAGCGTTTCGCTCATCAGGTACTGCTCGGTCACGATCAGCGGGCCGCTGAGCGCGGTCGTCAATCCGGCCAGCAGCCCGGCCGGTGGGCCGAAGACGAGTCGCCCGATGCCACAGGCGCACAGGGCGGTCACGACCCCGAGCCCGTGCTGCACCAGCGTCAGGACGCGCAGCTCCTCGCCGAAGAGGGCGATCACGCCACCGACGAAGAGGGGATACAACGGTGGCCGCTTGAGGATCGGCGCGAAGTCGAACCCGCGCGCCAGGTCGAACCCCGGCAGCAGATAGCTCAGACTGTCATTCGTGACGAACGGTGGGGCGCGGAACCCGAACGCCAGCCGCACGGCCAGGGCGACCCCCCCGACGACGAGTAGGCAGTAGGCCGTAGGCAGTAGGCCGTAGGACCGTCTGCTGCTCACTGCCTACCGCCTACTGCCTGCTCGCCTCACCAGATGCCGAGCTCGACCTTGCCTTCCTCGCTGGCCATGGTGCGGGGGTCCCAGCGCGGGGTCCACACCAGGTTGATCTCGACATCGCGGATCGCGTCGAAGTTGCTGGTCAGGACAGCATGGGCCTGGGTCTTGATCATCGGCCCCAGCGGGCAGGCCGGGGTCGTCAGCGTCATGTCGACGATCACCTTGCTCTCGTCCTCGACCGTGTTGACCCCGTAAACCAGCCCGAGGTCGACGATGCTGATGCCGAGTTCAGGGTCGTAGACCGCCTTGAGCGCGCGCATGATCTCGTGCTCGCCCGGCATCGAGCCCTCGGCGGTCGCTCCCGGCGTGCCCGCTTCGGGCGCCGCCTCGCTCAGTGCAGCCTGGTCCTTCTCGTCAATCGCCATGTCTACCTCCGCGCACCGCTCGGTCGCGGTGGTCTTCACAGAGATTGTACCAGGTCACTCCACGCCGCCGGAGCCGGTCGGAGGCTCGACGGGAGCGGCGTCGCGGCGTTGCAGGTGCAGGTGCAGGATCTTGCCGCTGGCCTGGGCGTGGGGTGCTCGGCGTTCGACACGGACGACTCCCGCCTGGCGCCAGAACTGCTCCATCACCCGTTCGGCCCCGGATCCGGCGCCGATGCTCGCCAGGAACTGGTCCACCACCGCCGCCTCGTCGAGCGGGCCGACCGCGGGGTGTACCAGCAAGCGCAGGCGCGAGCGGCCGTCCTCAGCCTCCTCTTCGGAAAGCTGGTAGTCGGTGGGCGTGCCTCCGAAGCGGGTCGGCAGGACCTCCTCGAGCACCCGGATCACGTCCGTGTCGAAGAAGGTCATCCCTTCGCCGGTCAGTTTCTCGAAGCTGCGGATGGTGTGCAGGTGGGTCGTCCAACCGTGCCGCTCCATCGGGCAGCCGCAGGCCCGCTCGGTCATTTCGGCCTGATCTCCCATCGAGACGTTGAGCAGGATCAGTGGCGCGGTGAGGCGGAGCGAGGAGATCAAGAGCGCGCCAGGTGGCAGGCCTCGATCCTGCCCGTTCGGCCCCGGCTGGATGAGGGCCTGCAGGTCGTGGAACAGGTGGACGTCGTCCGGGGCGTCCGGCGCCAGGCACCACTCACCGATGGCGCCGGACTCCGTGCTCCCGTAATCCGGCACGGCGTCCGCGCCTGACCGACGAATCCGGGCCAGCCGAGCCGCCGTGATCGGCTCCCCAGTGAGCGTAAACTTCGCCCCCCGGAGGTCGAGGCCGGCATCGAGCGCGGCCTGGCACAGGCGCACGGCCGAGCTCGGAAACGTCTTGAGGTGCGGCGTGCCCCCCGCCCGCAGGACGCCCACCATCCAGGTGAGGATCGGCGACGGATGCTCGAGCGGCACGTAGCGAGGGGTGGGGAGCGGTACCCCCGCCAGGATGCTCCCCCAGCGCATCACCCGCCCGCTCCAGCGGTAGCGGGGGTGCAGGCCCGGACCGTTCGGGTCGACCTGCGAGAACCAGTGGACCGGCGGGGCGCCGCAGACGGCGAATCGGAGCACGATGACCATCTCCCCGCCGCCGGGGACGCCCCAGATGGCATGGCGCCAGCCGATGGCGCCGCGGGCATCCAAGCTGAGGCGTCGATTGATGGCATGGTCCCAGTTCGAGGCGAGGTCGAGCGGGACCTGGGTCCTCGGCCCTCGGCTCCCGCTGCTCTGGGCCAGCGCGTGGACCGTCGCGCGCGGATTGCAGAGCCGTGCGGGGTCGACCGGAACCGTGGCGCTCCCGCGCACGGCCGGTCGGCGACCCTTGAACTCGTCGACGGTCAGATAAACCCCCTGTCGATACAGGTTGCGCAAGGTACCCTCGACGCCCTCCCGATCCACCAGTCGCTCGAGGTCGCCGTACTCGCAGCCGGCCAGGCGGAGCAGCCGCCGGTAGGGGCTGCCGTCGTACCCATAGATCAGCCGCTCCGCGACGGCGAGGAAGTCGGCCTCCCGCCGCTCGAGGCGCCGGCGCACGATCGCGCGGGCCTCTGCCGAGCCGATCGGGTGTCGGAGGAAGGAGGGGAGGCGACCGAGGAACCGCACCCCGGCCGCGATATCCGCGAAGGGGACGAGCGAGCTCAGGCCCGTGACCATCACCGAGGCGCCATGGCAAAGGGTCGCATGTGCGGAGTGTATCGACCCGTGCCTGCCCGGCGCACCCACCCTCGACGCCGACTGGCTACAATGCGATGTCGGCCGCTCTGAAGAAACGAGGCCGAAGGATGGCGAGTATGGCGAGTATGGCGAGCCCCAACCCGCCCCCGCGCGCCCTGGAAGGCTTGCGGGTCCTCGATCTGGCGACGTTCATCGCCGCGCCGTTCTGCGCCGGCTTGCTGGCCGAGCTGGGCGCGGACGTGATCAAAGTCGAGCAGCCCGAGGGAGGCGACTCGCTCCGCGAACTCGGAGAGAAGCTGCACGGGCGGGCGCTCTTCTGGGCCCTCGAGGGGCGTGGCAAGCGCTCGGTTACCTGCAACCTGCGGGTCCCGCGCGGGCAGGCGCTGGCGCTCGAGCTGATCCAGCGGAGCGACATCGTCGTCGAGAACTTCCGTCCGGGGACGCTCGAGCGCTGGAACCTGGGCTACGAGCGCATGCGGGATGTCAACCCGGGCGTCATCCTGGTGCGTGTCTCGGCCTACGGCCAGACCGGCCCGTACGCCGAGCGCCCGGGCTTCGGCCGGATCGCCCAGGCGTTCGGAGGTCTCACCTACCTGGCCGGCTTCCCGGATCGCCCGCCGGTCAACCCCGGCACGGCGACGCTGGCCGACTATTCGGCCGGTCTCTTCGGTGCCGTGGCGGCACTCGCCGCCAAGCAGTATCGCGATCGGACTGGGCAAGGCCAGGAGATCGACATCTCGCTATTCGAGAGCATCTTCCGCCTCGTCGACATCGTTCCGCTCGCCTATGACGCGCTCGGCATCGTCCGCGAGCGGAACGGGTCGCGGGCCCATGCCGCGCCGCACGACCATTACCCGACCGCCGACGGCAAGTGGATCGCGATCGCCTGCACCAACGATCGGATCTTCCGCCGCCTGGCCGGGGCGATGGGCGAGCCCGCGTGGGGCACAGACCCCGACTTCGACATCATGGAGAAGCGCGCGGCCCGTCGCGCCGTCGTCGACGCCCGAGTCGGCGGCTGGACTGGCCGTCGCAGCCTGGCCGAGCTGCGCGAGCTGCTCGACGCGGCCGAGGTCCCGAACAGTCCGATCTACAGCATCGCCGACATCTTCGAGGACCCGCAGTACGCCGCCCGTGGGACCCTGACCGCCGTGGACGACCCGATCCTCGGCCACGTTCGGATGCAAGCTCCGGTTCCGCGCCTCTCGGAGACTCCCGCCCGCGTCCCGCGCCCGGCCCCCGAGGTCGGCGAGCACAACGCCGAGATCTACGGCGAGCTCCTGGGCCTGGACGCCGATGTGCTCGAGGGCCTCCGCGCCGAAGGGGTGATCTGAAGCTTTCCGCCTTTGGCCGCGAGCTGGCGTCCCTCCAGATTAAGCTAAGCTGTCTTGTGGGGATCGTCAGAGAGGTGCGCGGTGACGAGTGAGGAGCTGTTCGCGCGGTGGTTCACGTTCCTGTTCATGCTGTACGGGCTCCCGCTCGTCGTCCTGATCGTGGCCAACGCAAGCGGCAGCCCCCGCCCCGCCGATCCGGAGCACTCGCGCCCTGCCGCCGGGGACCCCAAGACGATCGGCGATTACTGGCCGGAGTAGCTAATCTCGTGGTTACTGCCGTCGGCTATACCGGTCAGCATGGTGCGGATCGGTATCACGGACATCGTGCGCTGCTCAAGGCTCAATGGAAGTCGTGGCTGGCGGGGGTGGCGAGGCGGAGGGGCTCCAGTTCGGGCGAGGGGGCAGGACCTGGCTCCACCGCCTCGGGGGTGGGCTGCTCGTGCGGGTCGGAGGAGGCACCGGGATAGGCGTGCTGCATGGCCGGGCGGGGGAGGAGCAGGCCGGGGACCTGGGCGAGGGGGGCGATCGACGTCGCGAGGAGGTTGAGGGTGTCGGAGCGGAGCTGGACGGTGCCCTCGACGACGACGTAGGGCTCGCCTCGGACCACGCTTCGCTCAGCCTCGTAGAGGTCGGGACGGACGACGACGTTGGTCAGGCCGGTCTCGTCCTCGAGCAGCATGAAGAGGAAGCCCTTGGCGGTCCCCGGCCGCTGGCGGCAGACGACCAGCCCGGCCGTGCGGACCCGCTGGCCGTCCCGCGTCGCCTTGAGCTGGGCGTGCGTCAGGACGTCGCTCGGCAGGCGCTCGCGGAGCAGCCCGAGCGGGTGGTAGCTCGGCGAGAGCCCGAGCAGCCCGTAGTCGGCTACCATCCGCTCCCAGTCGTTCATGTCCGTCAGGTGGACCATGTCCTGCTCGGTCGGCAGCTCGAGCGAAAGCTGAGGCTTTCGAGTGGCGCGCCGAGAGTGGAGCGCTGAGGGTGGCTTTCGCCCCACTCTCGGCGCTCCCCTCTCCGCGCTCGGCCGCGGGATGAGGAGGCCGAGCTGCCAGAGGAGCTCGCGACGGCTGAGGCCGAAGTCGGCGAGGGCGCCGACGGCGATCAGGCGCTCGGCCAGCGGGCGCGGTAGGGCGCTCCGCCGGAGCAGGTCGGCCAGCGATCGGTAGGGGCCGTGCGCGACGCGCTCGGCGACGATCGCCCCGGCCAGCTCCTCGCCGAGCCCGCGGACGGTCGTCAGGCCGAGCAGGATCTGACCATCGCTCGGCGTGCAAGTGATGCCACTCCGATTGATCGCCACGCGTAGCACCCTGAGCCCGTGGCGCCTAGCGTCGCCGATCAAGACATGGGGGGCGTAGAAGCCCATCGGCTGGTTGTTCAGGAGGGCGGCGTAGTAC
>JACCZL010000783.1 GCA_013695975.1 Chloroflexota bacterium | reverse complement strand
GCCATCAGGGCCTCGTAGTGCCGGCTGGCGGCGTCCAGTTGCTCGGGCGTGTGCTGCCGGGGAGCCCGGCGCCGGGGCTGCTGGGCCTGGAGGCGGGCGACGTGCAAGCGGACGGCGAGCACATGCTTGCAGGGTTGCTGCCGGCGCTCGTAGTCGCGGCAGGTGCAGCCCCGCGTGTCGGCCATGTGGAGCACGGTGCCCGACTGCGAGGGCACGGCGTAGAAGCTGCGGCCGTCCCTGGTGTGGCCCTTCTGCCAGCGGTCGGCGCCCGCGAGCAGCTCAAGGGCCTTGAGGCTGCGGGGATCGGTGGTCGATACTGTGATGGTCACTTGGGACCTCTTGTGTCCTGGGTGATTGGCCCCGTTCGGTGTGTCCGCACCGGCGGGGCTTCTTTACACTCATATACTACCACATGGCGCGACACTTAGCAAGCACTTAGCTTGATTTACTTCTACATGGGGTGTTATGCTGTCATCACGGAGGTGAGGCATGAGCGACGAGCTGCTGACGGTGGCCCAGGTCGCCGAGCGGCTGAAGGTGAACCGGGAGACAGTCCGGCGCTGGCTCCGCGCCAGTCAGCTTCGGGGCACGCTGCTCGGTGACCGCGCCGGGTGGCGTATCCCCGCGTCCGAGGTGGAGCGATTCATCGACCCAGAACGGGGAAAAGCCGCGGCCTAGGCGAAGGTCAACCCGACTAGGCCCGCGGCTTCTCGACCCGGCGTCGGGCGAACGGCGCCGGGCATTTGGCATTGTAGCGACATGCGAAAGGCGGTCCTAATGACCTCCGAACCGAACGACGAACTGGGGCGCGAGCGGGCAGAGCGCAGCCGTGCCCGGCGCTCACTCGGCAGGGGCCCAGTCGATGATGCGGGCACGTCAACCGAGCAGGAAGCCGCGATCATGCGAGCGCGGGAATCATGGACCCTGAGCCGGACGGATCCCGGCCAGCCCGACGAGGTTCGCAATGACTAGTCTACCGGACACCCGGCCCCGCGCAGCCGTCTACGTCCGCGTCAGCAGCCGCACCCAGGAAGAGGAAGGCACGTCCCTGGTAACCCAGGAGGCTGCCTGCCGGCGCTACGCCGCGGAGCACGGCTACACGGTGGCCGAGGACCAGGTCTATCGCGAAGTCTTCACGGGTGTCGAGCTGTGGGAGCGGTCCGTGCTCCAGCGGCTGCGCGAGGCCATCCGCCGGCATGATGTCGACGTGGCCATCGTCCACGCGATCGACCGCCTGGCCCGCGACCCGGTCCACCTCGGCGTCATCCTGACCGAGGCCGACCACGCCGGCGTCCCCGTCGAGTTCGTGAGCGAGCCCCTCGATAGCTCGCCCGAAGGGCAGCTCATCCGTTTCGTGCGCGGGTACGCGGCCAAGGTCGAGCACGAGAAGATCAAGGAGCGGACGATACGAGGCCGGCGCGCCCGCGTCGAGGCGGGGAAGCTCTTGCCCGGCGCCAGGCCCTTGTACGGTTACCGCTGGCGCGATGACGGCAAGACGGCCTATGACCCGGACCCGGCGACCGTGCCCATCGTTCGGCGCATCTGGCGCCAAGCGCGCGATGGTATGCCCCTCAGGGCCATCGCCATGGGACTCGACCGCGATGGCGTGCCGACGCCCACCAAGAACGCGCGCGGACACTGGTGCTACACGACCGTCCGCGACATCCTGAAGAACCCGATGTACGCAGGCCGGGGCGTGGCTTTCCGCCGGGTCCGCGTCAAGAACGGGCGTCCGGGGAGGGGGTCTGCCAAACTGCGACCTGAGCCTGAGCAGGTGCCCCTGCCGGCAGGGACGGTGCCGCCTCTCGTGGATGCCCCCACCTTCGATGCCGTCCAACAGCGCCTACGCCTGAACCGGCAGCGGTCCGCGCGCAATAACCGCGATCCCGAGGGGGCGCTGCTACGCGGGGGCTACGCCCGCTGTGGCGACTGCGGCGGCGTGATGATCGTCAAACGGGCCACCGACCCCGCGGGGGCGCGGCGCTATCGCTGCGACCGGGGGTCGAGTGACCGGCGGGACTGCGGCTCGAAACCGAGCATCATGGTCCCACAACTCGACGGGGCAGTGTGGACGCGCGTCGAGTCCATCCTGACGCAGCCGGAGGTGGTTGCCGCCGAGCTGGAGCGGATGGAAGACAACGACCCGACCCGCAACGACCTGGCCGCCGCGGACAGGGCACTCGCCACGCTCGCGCGTCAGCAGTCCAACCTCATCGACCAGATCGCGAACGTGAGCGGGCAAGCAGCGACCCTGCTGACCGCGAAGGTGGAGGCGCTGGAACGCCAGCGGGAGCAGCTCGACGCCGAGCGGGAGGCCATGCTGGGGCGCCATCGAACGCGGGTGGCGGCCCGCGAGCGCCTCTCCGACCTGGAGACATGGTGTCGGACGGTGGCGGCGAACCTGGGAAACCTGAAGCATCAGCAGAAGCGGGATGCTCTCGACGCCTTGGGCGTGCAGGTCAAAGTGCATCCGCGAGGCGCACCCCATCGGTTCGTGATCGACGCCAATATCCCGCTCGATAGCTTTATTGTGTGCAGTACGTCGAGGAGTACCGCGACGGCCACCTGAGCCGCCGCGGCATGCTCCGCCGCATCGGCCTGATCACCGGCGGCGCCGCGATGGCCGTTGGCTTCCTCAAGGAGTTCGGCATCGAGGCGACCGCCAATGAGGTCCTCGCGGCCGGCCCGGAGGCGGCCCCGGCCTCGCAGCGCAGCGCCATCACGGTCTCACCCGAGGACCCCCAGATCCGAGCCGGCTGGATCGTCTTCCCGGCCGACGACGGGGCTTCGATCATCGGGTATCTGGCGCGACCGTCGGCTCAAGGCGCCAACCAGGGGGTCCTGATCGTCCACGAGAACCGGGGGCCGACTGAGCATATCCTGGACGTGACGCGCCGCTTCGCTAGGGACGGCTTCACGGCCCTGACGGTCGACCTCCTCTCGCGAGCGGGTGGGACCGGCGGGTTCAACGATCCGGCCCAGCTATCAGCCGCCCTGTCCGGCGCGGGACCCGAGCGCAACACCGGCGACCTGAGCGCCGGCGTGGCGGCGCTGGTCGCCCGTGACGACGTTCGCCCCGGCGGTGTCGGCGTGATCGGCTACTGCTTCGGTGGCGGGCTGGCCTGGCGGCTGGCGACGACTGACCCGAACATCGTCGCGGCGGCGCCGCACTACGGCATCGCGCCACCGCTCGAGAACGTGCCGAACATTCGCGGCCCGGTCCTGGCGATCTACGCCGAGCGAGACGAGCGGATCACCGCGTCCTGGACCCCCCTCAAGGACGCCCTCGACGCGGCCGGCAAGACCTACCAGGTCGCCATCTACCCGGGTGTGGGCCATGCCTTCCACAACGACACCGGCCAGAGCTACAACGAGGGCGCCGCGCGCGACGCTTACCAGGGCACGGTCGCCTGGTTCCGCCAGTACCTCCCGCGGGCGTAGATTGAGTTACGTATCGGCCGGGCCGGGCAGGGTGTGATGTGTCAAGAGGTCACTGACAGTGTGGGGGCAAGGGCTACGCTTGACACGCATGCACCCTCGTAGGGGCGAAGCATTCGCGCACGAGTAGTGGCTAGGTCAGTTCTGATGCGCGAATGC
>JACCZL010000762.1 GCA_013695975.1 Chloroflexota bacterium | reverse complement strand
TTCCTTTGGCCGATGTTCGTTGCTGAGTGCCGGGCATAGAGTTCTCCTAACGTCGTGGCCGGAGGGCCACTAGACAGGAGGAGCATCCCATGAGTGTGCAAGTGGAGGATCAGGGCGGCCTTCTGCCGCTCTTCTCGGATCAGTTGGCCCGGGCCGTCGAGCGGGCGGGTGCATCGATCGTGCGGGTCGAAGCCCGCCGTCGGCAGGCGGCCAGTGGGGTCGCCTGGGCGGCCGAGGGCGTGATCCTGACTGCCGACCACGTGCTGGAGCGCGAAGAGGATCTCAGCGTCGGCCTACCGGACGGCGAGACCGTCGCCGCCAGGATCCTCGGTCGCGATCCCGGTACGGATATCGCGCTGCTCAAGGTCGAGGGCGCCAGCCTGACACCGATCGAGCAGGGACCGTCTCCGAAGGTCGGCCACCTTGGCCTGATCGTGGCCCGTCCGGGGGATGGGCTCGAGACGAGCATCGGCGTGGTCAGCGCCCTCGGGGGGCCGGCGCGCACCCGGCGCGGCGGTCAGTTGGAGGGCTTCATCAGGACCGATGCCGAGTTCTACCCCGGCTTCTCGGGCGGTCCGCTGGTCGATACAGGGGGGACGATGATCGGGCTGGCGACCTCGCGCTTCAGCCAGGGGGCCGGCCTGGCGATCCCGCTCGAGACGGTGCGTCGGGTCACGACGGCATTGACCAGCCATGGGCGGGTCAGGCGTGGCTTCCTGGGTCTGAGCAGCCAACCGGTCGCCTTGCCGGAGGCCCTGCGCACTAAGCACGGCCTGAGCCAGGAGAGCGGGCTGCTGGTCGTCGGCGTCGAGTCGGGAGGTCCGGCCGAGCAAGCCGGTTTGATGATGGGCGATGTCCTGCTCCAGTTGGGCGTCCAGCCCGTCCACGACACCGACGACCTGCGGAACCTGCTCAGTGGCGACCGTGTCGGCCAGGCGACCCCTGCACGGGTGCTCCGTGGTGGCGAGCCGCGCGACCTGACCGTCACCATCGGCGAGCGTAAGTAGAGACGTAGACGGTAGACAGGCGATGGGGATACGCCCTCCCGTCTACCGTCTACCGAGAGGGAGAACAGCGATGACTCAGCAGACGCTTCCGACGGGCGATGTCGGGACGGCGGCGGCGGCGGTGGCGGAACGGGTGTGCGCCAGCGTCGCCGAGGTACGGTCGCGGGGTCGCGGGGGCGGGGCGGGGACCGTCTGGCGCTCGGACGGGACCATCGTGACGAACCATCACGTCGTCATGGACGACCGTGCCGAGGTGACCCTGGCCGACGGACGCCGCTTCGACGCGGACGTCGTGGCGCGAGACCCTCGGAACGATCTGGCGCAGTTGAAGATACCCGCCACGGATCTGCCGGCCGTCGCGGTCGGCGATGCTCGAGCCCTGCGGGTCGGCGAGCTCCTGCTGGCGGTGGGGCATCCGTTCGGTGTCCGCTGCGCGGTGACGATCGGCGTGGTTAGCGCGGCGCTGCCCGAGGGCGGTCCGGTCCAGGCACGCGAGCTGATCCGTGCCGACGTGCTGCTCGGACCGGGCAATTCGGGCGGCCCGCTGACCGACGCGCGCGGCCGGGTCGTCGGCATCAACGCGATGGTCGCGGGAGGGCTTGCCCTGGCGGTGCCGAGCCACCTGGTTGAGCGTCTGGTCGCCGGTCACCCGAGCCGCATGGTCCTTGGCATCGAGGTGCGCGAGGTCGAGCTGGCGCCGGCCCTGGCGACCCGAGCGCCGATCACCTCCGGTCGAGCAGCCCTCGTGGTGGGCGTCTCGGCCAGCGGGGTCGCCGAACGGTCTGGACTGATGGTCGGCGACATCCTGGTGGCGCTGGACGGCCACGCTCTCGAGGGCGCGGACGGCCTGCTCAACGCCCTGGCGACCCACGCCGACGGACCAATCCGGCTGGGCCTCCTGCGTGGCGGTGCCCCGTGGGAGATCGTCGCCGAGCCGGTCGAGCCGGCTCGCCGGGCGGCGTAGCAGGGTGCAGCGTCAGGGGACAGGAGAGGGGAGCTCTGCTGGTGCGTGGCAGATGATCCGAATCTTTGTCGTGTCCTCGTTGCCGGCGGTGCGGGCTGGGTTGCGGGCATTGCTCGCCGCGGCGGACGACTGCGAGGTGGTCGGGGAGGCGGAGCGGCTCGCTGGAGTCGGCGGCGAGCTGTGGACGGCGCTCGACGTGGCCGTCGTCGATGCCGAGTCAAGCCTCGATCCTGGCGATTGGGGAACGTTCGGTCCTGGCGTGACGGGACCGGGCCTGGTGATCCTTGGTCCAATTGCCGGCGACGAGCGACTGTCGGCCGAGCTCGCGGGTCGTGCCTGGGGCTACGTCCCACGCTTTGCGGACGGAGACGCGCTGGTGGCGGCGGTTCGCGCCGTGGCGAACGGGCTGCTGGCGATCGACCCGACGCTCGGGAGCCATCTGCTTGCGCGGGCTGGGGTTGCCACGGCCGCCGCGTCGGTCGACGCCGAGGAGCTGACCGGGCGCGAGCACGAAGTGCTCCAGCTCGTCGCCCAGGGGCTCGCCAACAAGACGATCGCGGCGCGTCTCCAGATCAGCGAGCACACCGTCAAGTTTCACGTCGCGGCGATCCTTGCCAAGCTCGGCGCTGGCAGCCGCACTGAGGCCGTCCACCTCGGCGCCCGCCGCGGTCTGGTCGTGTTGTAGGGGCTCGACGGCGCGGGCGTCATCGCACGCGGGTCGCGGCGTAGCCGGGGCGCTACCAGACTTCGCGGACGTCCAGGACGAAGCCGGGCAGGATCGGATCGCCCGACACGCTCTCGGGGTCCTCCAGGCGTTCGACCGGCGCGTCGGGACGGTAGATATAGACGTGTCGGGTGGGCGGGTCGAGTAGCCAGCCGAGGCGGGCGCCGTTGGCGAGGTACTCGACCATCTTGGCCTGCAGGTCGTGCAGCGTATCCGACGGCGAGCGAAGCTCGAGGACGAAGTCGGGGCAGATCGGGGCGAACGTGTCCCGCCGCTCGGTCGGAACCTGGTCCCAGCGTCGGCGGGCGATCCACGAGGCGTCCGGGGAGCGCACGGCCCCGTTCGGCAGCGTGAACCCGGCCGAGGAGTCGAAGGTGAGGCCGGCGCCGCCGCGGCCGGCCCAGAGCCACAGTTGCCCGGTGATACCGGCGTTGCGCCCGCCCGTTTCTGATCCCGCTGGCGGCATGAGCAGCAGCTCCCCCTGGGCGTTGCGCTCGATTCGCAACTCCCGATTGATCTGGCAGAGCGCGAAGAATTGATCCTCGGAGAGCTCGATCACCGGTCCAAGGCGAATGACCAGGGGCAGCCCGCTCGCCTCGACCGGGGCCTGCCGTGTCTGAACCGCGGTCTCCATGCCGTGCCTCCCGCCATCGGATCGCCGAGATCGTGGTCTCGTAAGGCGATTATCGCTCAACCTGGATCGATCCGGCAGGACAGCCCGAGCTTCGGCCCAGCGACAGCCGGGTGACGTCGTCCGTGGGTCGCCTACCCGTTCGGCTGGGTCGGCGCCTACTCATATTGCCGATGTTGGTCGTGGTCCCGGGCGGTATCCTTGGGGGTTATGACTGAAAGCCCGCCTGTGCGAGCGGACGACCACCGGGGCCCGAAGAGTGGGCGGCCCGGTTGGCGCTCCGCATGATGGGGGAAAGCGCTCGGCGCGGGAGGTCGGGACGGCTGTCGAGGTCCACACGCAGACGAGTGCCGCGCGGCCGCTCCGACCCCAGCTCCCGCCCCGGTCCAGATATCCCGACCCGGGTAGGGTGCCCTAGCAGACTGGAGGCACACTCATTTCCGTCCTGGCAGCCCCAATCGGCCTCCTCCTGATCGTCGTGGTCGTGTGGGAGGCGTTCGAGACGGTCATCCTGCCGCGGCGGGTGGCGCGGTCGCGACGGCTGACGGCGCTGTTCTACCGCCTTACCTGGGGACCGTGGGCAACGGCCGCTCAACGCATTCGGCACGCACAGGGCCGCGAGACGTTCTTGAGCTTCTTCGGCCCGCTCTCGCTGCTGATGCTGCTCGCCATCTGGGCGGAGTCGCTCGTGCTCGGCTTTGCCCTGCTCCACTGGGGACTGGGCTCGGAGATGACGGCCCCGGAGGGCAGCCCGGGGTTCGGCGCGGTTCTCTACCACAGCGGCGTCACGTTCTTCACGCTCGGCTTCGGCGATGTCGTGCCCATCAATCCGCTCGGGCGAGGGGTGGCGGTCGTGGAGGCCGGGACCGGATTCGCGTTCCTGGCGATGATCATCGGGTACTTACCGAGCCTCAACAGCACGTTCTCGCGACGCGAGATCAACGTCTCGCTCCTCGACGCGCGGGCCGGCTCGCCGCCGAGCGCGGTCGAGCTGCTCCGCCGCCACGCGGAGGATGACGAGACGATGGCGTCACTCAGGGACCTGCTGGCCGAGTGGGAGCGCTGGGCGGCCGACCTGCTCGAGAGCCATCTCTCCTTTCCGGTCCTGGCCTACTTCCGCTCCCAGCACGAGCAGCAGTCGTGGGTCGCGGCGCTGACGACGATCCTCGACACCTGTGCGATCGTGATCTCCCGCGGCAAGGGCCCGGCCGTGCCGCAGGCGAGGCTGACATTCGCCATGGCCAGCCACGCCGCCGGCGACCTGGGGCAGATCTTTCGGACGGCGTTCGGCGCGCGGGTGGTCGGTCGGCCGCCCCCGCCTCCGCCCGCTGAGCAGCGCGCCCAACTCGGGCAGGCCGGTCTGCCGGACGCGGACGACGAGGCGACGCACGAGCGTCTGGCCCAGCTCCGCCGCAAGTACGAGCCCTACGTTGAGGCACTGTCGAGCCATCTGCTGATGCCACTGCCGCCCTGGACTCCGGCCGAGAGCGACGATATCTGGCGGACGACGGCCTGGGGCTTCGAGGACGCGCGCGCCCGTGGGCGGGCAGCCACCGACGGGGATCGACGAGAGTGACGGTCGTCAAGCCGCCGTGTGACGAGGGGGTGGTGCGGGCCGCGCCGGACGTGGCAGCGTGCGCTGAAGGGGTCGGGCCGTGGGTCCTGGCGGCGACGATCCTCGGGTCGAGCATGGCCTTCATCGACGGCACGGTTGTCAACGTTGCCCTGCCGATCCTCCAGGCGGACCTGAACGCGTCGGTCGCCGACGCGCAGTGGGTGGTCGAGGCTTACGCCCTCCTCCTCGCGGCCCTGGCGGTCGTCGGACTCGGCGGGATCGTCTATGGCCTGATCGAATCGTCGACGCTGGGATGGACCCATCCGCTGGTGCTTGGCGCCGTGGCGGTCGGCGCCGCCGGCCTGATCGGCTTCGTCGCCAGGGAGGCGTGGGCTCGCGCGCCGATGATGCCGCTCGACCTCTTCCGCTCCTCGACCTTCAGCGGGGCCAACCTGCTGACGCTGCTGCTGTACTCGGCGCTCGGCGGCGTCCTCTTCTTCTTTCCCTTCAACCTCAT
>JACCZL010000759.1 GCA_013695975.1 Chloroflexota bacterium | reverse complement strand
TCCATCCGTAGGCTTGCAACCCGCTCGAGCGCCTGCTCCAGCTCCGCCAGCTCGTGATAGTGGGTGGCGAAGAGGGTCTGGCAACCGAGCCGGGGGTTATCGTGGATGTGCTCGACGACGGCCCGGGCAACGGCGATTCCGTCGAACGTGCTCGTCCCGCGCCCGATCTCGTCCAGGATCAGCAGACTGCGCGGGGTCGCGTTGCGCAGGATGTTCGCGGTTTCGATCATCTCGACCATAAACGTGCTCCGCTGGCCGGCCAGGTCGTCCTGGGCGCCGACGCGCGCGAAGATGCGGTCGACCACGCCGAGGCGCGCGGACCCGGCCGGCACGAAGCTGCCGATCTGGGCCATCAGCACGATCAAGGCGACTTGTCGGAGGTAGGTCGACTTGCCGGCCATGTTGGGGCCAGTCAGTACCGCGATAGAGGCGGCGTTGCCACCGAGTCGGGTGTCGTTGGGAACGAAGGCGCCTGGCTCGAGATGACGCTCGACGACTGGATGCCTGCCCGCCTCGATCTCGATCTGAGCACCCGACACCAGCTCCGGCCGAGTGTAGCTCCAACGCGCGGCGACCTCGGCGAGCGACAGCAGCGTGTCGAGCTGCGCGATCGCGGCGGCCGAGTCGAGCAGGGCGCGTGCCCGGCCGGCGACAGCGTCGACAAGCTCCTTGAACAGCGCTCGCTCGAGTCGGGCGATCTCTTGCTGGGCGTTGCGGACCCGAGTCTCGTACTCCTGCAGCTCCGTGGTGACGAAGCGCTCGGCGTTGGCGAGCGTCTGGCGGCGCAGATAGCCAAGCTGTTCGACGTGCTCGGCGACGGTCGTCGCGCCGCTCCGCTCGCGCTGGTAGTAGTCGGTGGGCTGAGCGAGGGCCGCCCTGGACAGCTCGAGGTAGTAGCCGAAGACGCGGTTGTAGCCGACCCGGATCCCCCGCAGACCCACCCGCTCCCGCTCGCTCCGCTCGAACGCCGCGATCCAGGCTCGGGCATCTCCGGCCAGAACGCGCGTCTCGTCCAGCTCGCTCGACCAGCCGGCCCGGACCACACCCTCGCCGAAGGTCAGGGCCGGCGGATCTTCGAGCGTGCGCTCGACCAGGTCGGCGATGTCCGAGAAGTCTTCGAGGCGGCGGCCGATATCCACGAGGATCGGGGCTCCGAGATTGCCCAGTCCTTGCTTCAGCTCGGGGAGGAGGCGGACGCCCGCCGCGAGGGCGAGCGTTTCGCGGGGGTTGAGGATGCCCTGGCCGGCCCGAGCGGCCAGCCGTTCGAGGTCCGGCAGTCGGCCGAGCGACGATGCCAGCTTAGCGCGCGTCGCGCGGTCTGCTACCAGGCAGCCGACGGCGGCCTGACGGGCACCGATCGAGGCTGGATCGAGTAGCGGCCGCGAGACCCACTGGCGCAGCAGGCGGGCGCCCATCGTCGTCCGCGTCTCGTCGAGCACTCCGAGCAGCGAGGCCGCTCGGCCACCCCCCAGCGGGTTCTCGGTCAGTTCGAGGCTGCGCCGAGTGGCGCCGTCAAGGACCATCGCGCCGTCGATCGCGTAGACCTCGACCCGATCGAGGCAGGCGGCCGCGGCCGGCAGGGTCTCTTCGACGTAGGCCAGAAGCGCCGCGGTTGCTCGCGCAGCCAACGGGCGTTCATCCAGTCCGAGACTGCCGAGGACGGCGGTGTCGAACTGCCGATGCAAGCGTTCCAGCGTGGCGTGCGGCGCGAACTGAGCGCTCGTCCGGGTCGTCGCCCGTGCGCCCGGCGGCAGCAGCTCACGCAGGTCGCACACACCGCTCTGGTCCTCGCCCGGCACCAGGCACTCGCTCGGTCCGAGCCTGACCATCTCGGCCCCGATCGCCACGCGCCAGTCGGGCCCGCGAGCCTCGGTCGCCGCCAGGTGGCCGGTACTGACGTCGACGTAGGCGAGCCCGGCTCCCGTCCGATCCGGTAGCAGCGCGGCCAGGAAGTTGTTGGCCCTGGCCGGTAGTAGGCCGTCCTCGACCAGCGTGCCGGGACTGACGATTCTGACGACCTGTCGTGGGACCAGTCCGCGTGGTCCAGGCTCTGCCATTTGCTCGCAGATCGCCACGCGATAGCCGCGTCCGATCAATCGGGCGATGTAACCTTCGGCCGCGTGATGCGGGACGCCAGCCATCGGGATACGCTCGCCCCGCCCGATGTCGCGGCCAGTCAGGACGATGTCGACCGCTTGGGACACCAGGCGGGCGTCGTCGTCGAACGTCTCGTAGAAGTCGCCGAGGCGGAAGAAGAGGATCGCATCCGGATGCCGCGCCTTCAGCTCCAGGTACTGGCGCCGGATCGGCGTCGTCGGCAACAGCTCGCTACCGACAAACGAAAGCTGATCGAGGTCGCCTGTGGCCACGCTGGGTCTGCGTCCCGTGCGAAGGTCGCGCCGCGTCGCGGCGAGCGGCCCGAGTATAGCACGGCCCCCTGCGTTGCGCCTGACACGCGTGTTCTGCGAGAGTCGCCACACCTCTGGGGATACGACTCCCAATGCGGCCCGCCTCGGCACCGCGCCGCCAGGTAGCGGTCGTCATCCGCAACTTGCGCGTGTCGAGCATCATCGAAGGCGATCCGAGCCGCCTCCCAACCTACCAGAAGCGCGGAGCGCTTCCAGGAAGCCCGGCCGTCTCGCCCGTTCCGTAGCGGCCAACAGGCCCGCGCCCCCGGAAATCGCAATTCCTTGTTGCCAGTGTCCGGGTCGATGCCACGTTGCGCCCTCTAAGGGAGTTTCCTATACTACTGGTAGCTCTGTGGTCGCGCATGGCCCGTTCGTCTAGCGGCCTAGGACACCGCCCTCTCAAGGCGGAGACCACCGGTTCGAATCCGGTACGGGCTACCAGTTGGGGCCGGGGTTTCGCCCCGGCCTGCTTCGTGTCGGGATCGGGGCGAGGAGGACGCGCGTTATGCCGCAGCTTGGGCCGATCGAGTTGATCCTGATCGTGGTGATCTTCGTGATCTTTTTCGGGGCCGGCAAGCTGGGCGACCTCGGCGGTGCTCTAGGGCGCGGCATCAAGGAGTTCCGCAAGAATGCTGCGCTCGACACCCCGTCCAAGGACGAACCCACCCGCGACCGCTCAGCCTGAGTGGCAGCGCGGACGCCTTCGGACGATCGACCGCCAGTGGCTTCGAGCTCGGAGCGCCCTGGAGTGGACGGAGTGTCCGGGATCGTGCTGGCCGGTGGACGAGGGACGCGCCTCGGCGGCGTCAACAAGGCGTTGCTCGATATCGCTGGTCGGACGACCCTCCAACGGCTTCTCGACACCCTTGCTGGCCTCGCCCCCGAGATGATTCTGGTCGTCAATGACGAGAGTCTGGCCCGGACGCCGAACGTCCGGATCGTCCGCGATCCAGACCCCCACGCCGGGGTGCTGCCGGCGATGCTCGCGGCGTTGGAAGTCGCGACCCGTCCGTTGTCCGTGCTGGTCGCCTGCGACATGCCGTTCCTCAACCGCACCCTGCTCGATTGGATGGTCGAAACGGGGTTGGATTGCGATGTCGTCATCCCGCGGGTTGGAGAGCAGCTTCAGCCGATGCACGCGGTCTACCGCCGCGACGCCTGTCGCGATGCTGTCGCGGCAGCCCTGGCGCGCGGCGACCGCCGCATGATCTCGTTTCTCGATCATCTGCGGGTGCGGGAGGTCGGCGAGCAGGAGCTGCGTCGGCTCGATCCGGAGCTCCAATCGTTCTTCAACATCAATACCCGCGAGGATCTCGACCGGGCTCGTGAGATCGCCGCTGCCGGTTCGCAGCCGCCCGCGGCTCCTGGATGAGCCCACCGGCGCTTCGAGGCTGGCTCGCGGGCCGCGTTCGGGCGTTGCCGCCTCCTTTTCCGCCGTGTTAGCATCCCTGGCAGTGGGCTCTAGCCCGATGCCGATCGAGTGGCACGAATGTCGAGTTCGTGCCATTCGCATTCCTGGCTCCGTTTGACACCGAGGCTGCCACGCCGTGTACCAGCGAGTTCCAGCGACCCTTGACCTGCCCGCGCTCGAGCGCGAGATCCTCCAGTTCTGGGAGGACACGCGCGCGTTCGAAAAGCTGAGGGAGATCAACAGGGACGGCCCGCGTTGGTCGTTCGTCGACGGGCCGATCACCGCCAACAACCCGATGGGGATCCATCACGCCTGGGGCCGAACTTACAAGGATCTCTACCAACGCTACCACGCCATGCTCGGACAGACTCAGCGCTACCAGAACGGGTTCGACTGCCAGGGGCTCTGGGTCGAGGTTGAGGTTGAGAAGGAGCTCGGCTTCAACTCCAAACGCGAGATCGAGGCCTACGGGCTCGACCGCTTCGCCGAGCGCTGCAAGGAGCGCGTCCTCAGGTACGCCGACGTCATCACTGTCCAATCCATTCGGCTGGGCCAGTGGATGGACTGGGGTGATTCGTACTACACCCACAC
>JACCZL010000755.1 GCA_013695975.1 Chloroflexota bacterium | reverse complement strand
GCTACTCCGGGGTGACGATGGGGCTCCTGCACGGGACCGCCCCCGAGCTGATGGTCCTCTGCCACCAGCCGACTCGGACCAAGATCCGACGCTACGAGACTCCGATCCCTCCGCTGGCCGAGGTGCTGCGGATCTACGAGGAGGCCGCCGGCTGGCGCGCGTCGAGCCGCGTCGCGGCCGTCGCGCTGAATACCTACGACCTCGACGAGGACGCCGCTCGGGCGGCGATCACCCGGGCCGAGGACGAGACCGGTCGGCCGGCCCAGGACGTCGTCCGCTTCGGGGCCGACAAGCTCCTGGACGGCCTCCAGGGATGAGCGCCCCTCAGGTCAGCTTCGAGCCCCTGGATCTTCCCCTCCGCGACCCTTTCGGCATCTCGCGCCGCACCACGACCGTCGCCCGCAACGTCCTGGTACGGGTCCAGTGGGAGGGTCTGATCGGCCTGGGCGAGTGTGCACCGAACGCCTACTACGGCGAGTCGCAGGAGGGGGTCCTGGCCTGGCTACCCCGCCTGGCCGAAGCCCTTGCAACGTACGACGACCCTTTGGCCATCCGGGCCGTCGTCGAGGACTGGGAGCGCGGGACCCACGGCAACCCGGCCGCGCGGGCCGGCCTCGAGCTGGCGCTCTGGGACCTCCTGGGCAAGCGGCACGACGCTCCGATCTGGGCCCTCTGGGGTCTGGGCGGCGAGCTGCCGCCGAGCTCCTTCACCATCGGCATCGACACACCGGAGCGGATGGCGGAAAAGGCCAGCGCGGCGCGAGAGTTTCCCCTCCTCAAGGTCAAGGTCGGTACCCCCAACGACGCCGCCAACCTCCGGGCCGTGCGCGAGGCGCGGCACGACGCGGCGATCCGGGTCGACGCGAACGGCGCCTGGTATGCCAAGGAGGCCCTCGCGGCCCTCCGCGCGCTCGAGCCGTTCGGACTCGAGCTGGTCGAGCAGCCGGTCCGGTCCGGCGATCTCGACGGGCTCGCCCTCGTGACCCGCGAGATCGATCTGCCGGTCTACGCCGACGAGGGCTGCGTCACGGCGGCCGACGTCCCGAAGGTGAGCGGTCGCTGCGACGGCGTAGTCGTGAAGCTCCAGAAATGCGGCGGCATCCTTCGGGCGCTCGAGCACATCCAGACGGCCCGTGCCCACGGCCTCAAGGTGATGCTGGGCTGCATGGTCGAGAGTGGCCTCGGCATCAGCGCCGCCGCGCAGCTCGCCCCCCTCTGCGACACCCTCGACCTCGACGGCAACCTGCTCCTGGCCGCCGACCCCTTCGACGGCGCCGCCGCCCGGGGCGGCCGGATGACCCTACCGAGCGGCCCCGGGCTCGGAGCCACGCTGCGCGCGTGAGGCTAACCCGCTACTTCCGGTTGCGCTTGAGCTCGAAGAAGAACGGCAGCGTGCTCATCGACGCGACGTGGTCGAAGAGGCGGCCGGCCTCCTCGCCGCTGGGGACGGGCTGGATCACCGGGCCAAAGATCGGGTCGCTGCCGTCGATCACCAGCGTCGCCACTCCGAAGCCGCCACGCTCGACGACGGCCTCGTGCTCGGCGAGGTACTCCTGCTCGGTCGAAGGATCGCTCAGCGCCTCCTCGAGCAGGCTCGGGCTGAGTTTGGCCTCCTCGAGCGCCGCCGTCACGACCGACGTCTCCGCGAGATCCTCGTCGCGGTCGTGGCGGGCCTGACCAAGCGCCAGGTACAGCTTGTCGACCGCGTCCTCACCGCCGAGCCGACGAGCCAGGGTCATCGCCCGGAATGGGCCGCGGCTCTGGAGGTGCGAATCCTTGAGCGTCCCGGCCGGACGGTTGATCTCCTCCAGGCTCAGGAACTTCCAGTGGACGTCGATCGGCCGGACCTTCGCGACCTCGCGGATCCAGAGGGACGTTCGCCACGCCCACGGACAGATCGGATCAAAGTAAAAGTCGACGGTCGTCTTGCCGTTTCCCTGACTCACGAGCGAGCCTCCTCTTTGGCGCGTCCCGTTCGGCGACGCTTACCTGCTTGGGACAACAGACCCCGACCTACGACTATTCCCGAGCGCCAGCTTCCGCCCGAGACCCTGGCCCTGCCTGGCGTGGCGACCACGGGGCAGGTACCCTGTCGGTAACCCTCAAGCGAGTGGAGGCTCTCGAGATGGGCGAACGGATCGAACTGGCGCCGGTCGACCGTGTGGAGGTCACCACGCTCTACGACAACCTGGTCGACGCGTCGCTGCCCGGCGGTGGCGCCGTCGAGCGCCTCACGCCCGAGAAGGGTGCGCCGCTGGTGTCGACGCTGCTGGCGGAGGAAAAGAGGAATCCCTTCGTCGGTGGCCACGGACTCGCGATGCAGGTGACCGTGACTCGTGCCGGCGTGTCCAGGTCGCTGCTCTTCGACGCCGGCGGCAGTCCTGACGGTCTGGTCCACAACCTGGACTGTCTCGGGCTGCAGCCTAAGGACTGGAACTGCATCGTCCTTTCGCACGGACACTGGGACCATACCCTCGGCCTGATCGGCCTGCATGAGCGCCTTCGGCGGCTCGACTTCCCGCTGACCCTCCACCCAGATGCCTACCTGACCCGAGTCAACGTCTACCCGGACGGCTCGCGCTCGCGGACGGTCCCGCCCTCGCGCCAGGGCCTGCGCGACGCCGGGCTCGAGCTCGTCGAAACGATGGAGCCCTCCTTCGTGCTCGAGGGCATGGTGCTGGTGACGGGCCAGGTCGCCCGCACCAACGACTACGAGACCGGCGCGCCGGCCCACCACAAGGAGCTGTCCGACGGCACGCTCGAGCCGGACCCGCTGATCTGTGACGACCAGGGACTGGTCATCAACGTGGCGGGCAAAGGTCTGGTGGTCCTCAGCGGCTGCGGCCACGCGGGCATCGTCAACACCGTCCAGCACGCCCGGGCGATCACCGGTGTCCCGACGGTCCACGCGATCGTCGGCGGTTTCCACCTCGGGCCTGGCGCCTTCCAGGCTCGCATTCCGCGCGTCGTCGAGGCCCTGGCCACCCTCGAGCCGGCCATCATCGCCCCGACCCACTGTACGGGCTACCGCGCCATGTTCCAGACCTACCATGCGCTGCCCGACGCCTACGTCCAGAACACCGTCGGCACCCGCATCAGCGTGGGCAGCGTCCCGTGACAGCCCAACCGGGTGGGTCGCCTGGGGAGGAGCGTCTGGCCGGTCCGACTGGCGAGGGGTCCCTGGCCGAGCTGCTCCGAACGGGCGAGGTCGTCGGCGCGGCGCTCATCGCGCGTGGAGAGACGGTCGCGGTGGCCGAGTCCTCGGCCGGCGGCCTGATCGCGGCCGCCTTGCTGGCCGTACCCGGGGCGTCCGCCTACTTCCAGGGCGGGGCCGTCGTCTACACCCGCGCCGCCAAGGCCGGCCTCTTGCGTCTGGACGACGCCACCCTCGCCGACCCAAGGCCCGCGACCGAGGGACACGCCCTCGTCCTGGCGCGAGGCGTCCGCACGCTCATGGGCGTGGCCTGGGCCATCGGCGAAACCGGCGCGACCGGCCCATCAGGCAATCGCTACGGCGACCCGCCCGGCCACGCCTGCATCGCCGTCGTCGGCGTCGGCGAGTGGACGACGACGCTGCGGACCGAGCGACACGACCGAGCCCCGAACATGCTCGCCTTCGCCATCGCGGCCCTCCAGCTCCTCCACACCGCGCTCCGAGAACAGCCCGCGCGTCCGTAAGCGACGGGCGGCGGCCGCGGCGTGCCGACAGCGGCCTACGCCATCCCTTCGAGCGCCTTGAGCTGGTCCGGCGTGCCGAACACCACCAGCTCGTCCCCGCGGTGGATCTCGGTCTCCGAGGCCGGCTGGGTGAGCAGGTGGCCGTCGCGGCTGATCGCCAGCACGACTACGCCGGGCGCCACCTCCTGTTGGAGCTGCTCGACTGTGCGACCGACGAGCGGCGACTGGTCGGCGACCGAGACGTCCTCGAGCAGCAGCTCGACGTCCGCCCCGTGGAGCACGGTCTCGACAAACTCGACAGCGGCCGGACGGACTGCCAGCATCGCCATCTGTCGCCCGCCGATGCTATATGGCGAGACGACGCGGTTCGCCCCGACCCGCGCGAGCTTGGGCGCGGCGTCGTCGTTGTTGCCGCGCGCGACGATGAACAGGTCTGGTTGGAGCGTCCGCGCCGACAGGGTCACGAAGATGTTGTCGGCGTCGCTGTTGACGCAGGTCACGAGCCCACGCGCGCGCCGGATGCCGGCCCGAATGAGCGTCTCGTCACCGGTGGCGTCGCCCCGCACGCACAGGAAGCCGTCCTCGGCCGCCAGGTCGAGCGATGCCTGGTTGACGTCGACAACCACGAACTCGACCCCTGCCTGGCGAAAGTCTCGTGCCACCTGGCGCCCAACTCGGCCGTAGCCGCAGAGGATGAAGTGCCGATCCAGACCGTCCACCCGCCGCTGCATCCTTCGCCGCTCCCAGGCCTGTCCGAGGTGACCTTCGAAGACCCACTGCACGATCGCGGTCAGCGTGTACAGCGCGCCGCCGACGCCAAGGATAATCAAACCGATGGTAAAGATCCGGCCCGCCGCCGAGAGCGGGTGGACTTCGCCGAAGCCGACCGTCGCCAGCGTGGTGACGGTCATGTAGAGGGCGTCGAGGAACGGCCATCCCTCGATCGCCGCGTAGCCGAACGTCCCGATCGCCACCAGGGCCAGCAGGACCAGGGCCGGGCCCCGAAGCTGGCGCAGCTCGCTCACGCGGTCATTCTAGCCGGCGGGCTCCTCCTGAATCGCGGGCGGTGCGTGTGAGCGGCGGTTCTCGACCAGGTTGAGGACGATGTAGATCGCCCCGAGCGCGACCACCGCCTGGGGCAGGGGAACCACCACGATCGCGAGCGTGAGCAGGGCCGAGAGCACCACCGTCAAGCGAGCCGCCTCGGGCGCTCGGCGCCGCAATGACGACAGGAGCTGCGAGAGCTTGACGAACCGTACGCGGCTGACCATCAGGAAGACCAGCGCCAGCGTACACATCGCCAGCACCGGCCACGGCCAGGGCTCGTCGACCCAAGACAGTCCGGTCAGCGCGGCCAGCAGCGCGCCGGCGACGGTGATCGGCAGGCCCCGAAACTCACGGACCGGCTCCAGGACGTTGAACAGCGCCAGTCGCCAGGCCCCGCCGACCACGAACGCCAGGCAGACCAGCCCGACCACCATCCGCGGTGGCCCCCACTGGTGTTGATAGGCCAGGAGGGCCGGCACGACCCCGAACGACACGAGGTCAGCCAGTGAATCGAGCTCGCGGCCGATCGGGCTGGCGTGCTCCGCCAGGCGGGCCAGCATTCCGTCGAAAAAGTCGAGCACGCCGGCCAGGAAGACCAGACTGAGGGCGTAGCTGGCGTACCCGTCGAATGCGAGCAGGATCGCCCCGAACCCGCAGGCGAGATTCGTGAAGGTCATCAAGTGCGCGAGCGTGCGGCCCCGCCCCGCCAGTCGCGCTTTCCAGCCACACCGGTCCATGCCGACTCCCATCCCCTATCTTACAACCACCGGGCTACCGGTGTCTGGCCGCCGGTGACGTGACGCCCTTTCGCCATCCTCGGCTCCCCGGCGTCGACCGGCACCAGCAGGTCGGTCCGTGAGCCGAAGGTGATCATGCCGAGCTTCTGGCCGGCCGCGATGCTGTCCCCCGGGCCGACCCAACCGACGATCCGCCGGGCCAGCAACCCGGCCACCTGGACGACGAGGAACGGTCCTTGCGAAGACTCGATCGCGATCTCGCGCCGACGGTTGGCGTGTGACCGCCGAAAGTCGAGGGCCGGCGCAAAGCCCCCGTCGAGGTCGCGTAGTGCCACGATCCGCCCCCGACTGGGGCAACGGTTCACGTGGACGTCGAAGACCGACAGGAACACGCTGATCCGCCAGGCCGGCCGCTCGAGGAACCACGGCCGCTCGACCCGATCGATCCCGATCACCGTCCCGTCGGCCGGCGCGTAGAGGAGGTTCGGGTCGGCGTGCAG
>JACCZL010000739.1 GCA_013695975.1 Chloroflexota bacterium | reverse complement strand
CTACTGCAGGGCCCGCGCCGCCTCCATCGCCGCCGTCTTGAGGCGGTCGCCATCGGCATCGGCGGCGAGCGCGGTCAAGGACTCGAGCAGAGCGGGCAGTCGAACGAGATGCTGGTCCTGACGACGGTTGCGGACGACGAGGAGGCCGGCGCAGGGACCGGATTCAAACGACTCGTGGTTGCTCAGCAGCTCCTCGCGAAGGCGCTCGCCGGGGCGGAGGCCGGTGAAGCGCATCGGGCGCTGGTGGGCGCCGGGCGCGAGCAGGGCCTCGACGCGGCGGACGATGGCGACGATCGGGACCTCTTCGCGAGCGTCGAGCATGAGCGGACCGCCAGGCGAGCCGACCGCCGCGGCCTGGAGCAGGAGCCAGGTCGCCTCGCGCATGCTGATCCAGTAGCGGGTCATCCGTTCGTCGGTGACGGTTAGCGGCACACCGGACTGGAGCTGCTCGGCGAACGTCTCGATCGCCGAGC
The DNA here is from genome assembly GCA_013695975.1 of Chloroflexota bacterium. Taxonomy (GTDB): domain Bacteria; phylum Chloroflexota; class UBA6077; order UBA6077; family JACCZL01; genus JACCZL01. The sequence goes on along the minus strand of JACCZL010000739.1, from coordinate 1,613 downwards.
CACGGGTCCCGAGGATGTTGACGAACCGAGCGATGACGTAGCGCTGGCCGGAGTCGCGGGCCGCCTGCTGGACGAGGATTTCGGAGAGGCGCTTGGTTGCCCCGTAGAGACTGGGCGGATTGACCGCCTTGTCGCTCGATGGGTAGACGAAGCGGTCGATCCCCCGCTCGCCGGCCAGGCGCAGCAGGGTCATGGTTGCCAGGACGTTGACCGCGAACGTCTCCTCGGGAAAGGCCTCGCCGAAGGGGACGTGCTTGTAGGCCGCGAGGTGGAAGACCGCATGCGGGCGGGCGGCGTCGAGCTCGCGCGCCAGCCGGGCCTCATCGCGGACGTCGGCCAGGGCCAATCGCCAGGGACCACCCAGGGCAACCCGATCGAGCCGCGCCTTGAGGGTGAAGAGGGCGTGGTCGTGATGGTCGAGCAGCGTCAGGCGCTCCGGCTCGAGGCCGAGCAGGCGCTCGGCCAGATGCACGCCGACCGAGCCGCCGGCGCCGGTCACCAGGATTCGCCGTCCGCCCAGCTCGCGCCGCGCCGCGCTCAGGTCGGTCGGGAGCTCCGGCCGCCCGAGCAGGGCGGCGGGGTCGAGGGTGCTCGGATCGAACGCGGCCAGACGCCTAACCCCCCCGCGCAGAATTCGCAAAATTCACGATGTCCGCCCAAAGACCTGCAATATGCGCGCCTGAGCGTCGCGCATGAAGACGGCACGGTCATGGTCGGGCTCGAGGGTCTCGATGACCAGCCGGGGTACGCGGTCGGCCAGTCTCGGGACGATCCTGTCGAGGTCCAGGTCACCCTCGCCGTAGGGGAGCCCCTCGCCGAGCAGCCCGCCGGCATTGGAGACCTGGCACCAGAAGACGGAGTCTCCGAGGGCGTCGAAGTACTCGTCGAGCGTGGCGGGGCCGGGCAGGTCGGCGACGAAGCGCCGGAGCGGCCCCAGATCCAGGCCATCGACGCGCTCCTCGACACCACGGCGGACGTTCAGGTAGAGCTGGGCGTGGGAGGTGTCGAAAACGACCTGGAGGCCCGGAACCGCGGCGACGAGCTCGGTCAGGTCTCGCGGCGGCATCCCAATCGCCGAGTAGTAGAACCCGTGCTCGCGCATTCGGCTGATCGGGGGGATGTTCTCGACGGTCGGCACGACGTCGGCGGCCAGGGCCAGGTCGGCAAAGAAGCGGGCCGGGCCGATGGCGCGGCGCAGGATCTCCGAACGATGCTCGATCGTCAGCGAGCGGGGATCGGCGTTGGGGGCGATGGCGTGGATGTTGGCGCCGAGCGCCCCGATCCGACGGCTCAGGTCGACGAGACGGCGCGACAGCTCGCGGTCGGCCTCGCTATCTCGACTGAGGTCGAAGAACTCGCCGTCGAGGGAGCGGATCGGTCCCTCAACCAGCAGGGTGAAGCCGGCCGGCAGCGCGCAGCGGTCGAGTCGGGCGACGACCCCCTCCATCGCGGCGGCATCGGCCAGATCGGCCGTGTCGAGATAGAGCTCGAGGCCATCGGGCCTGGGCGCCTGCAGGCGATCGGCGAGCTGCATCTCGGTCGGCCTGGCCTTGAGGAGGATCTGGGCGCTCATGCATCACCCCTGGGAGCGCGGGCGTCCCGCCCGCCCCGGG
>JACCZL010000728.1 GCA_013695975.1 Chloroflexota bacterium | reverse complement strand
AGACCCTCGGGTCGCGGTCGATGCGCTCATCACCGGATGCTAGCACGCTGTCGTATCCTGCGTCGAGACTGTTCCGCTCGCGGCGCTCGCGTGAGGGACACGATGCATCGCGCCGCTACCGCCCAGGCGGCGCGGCCAGCAGCGTGTCGAGGAGCGCGGACAGACGGGCCTTCTCCTCCGCCCGCCCGCTGGCGTTGGCGTCGTTGTTCAGCTCGTAGGGATCGGCCGCCAGATCGTACAGCTCCTCGCCGTCGTCGGCGTAGCGGACGTACTTGCGGTCGGCTGTCCGCAGCGCGACGAAGCTCTTGCCCTCGTCTTCGCGCTGCTGTTGGAGGAGAAGGGCGTCGCGCCAGGGAGGATCTCGACCTTCGATGAGCGGCAGCAGGCTCCGGCCGTCGACCGGCCCGCCCGGCTCGATCCCCATGATCTGGGTGATCGTCGGGGCCAGGTCGATGTTCGCGACCAGGTGGTCGTCCGTCCGCGGGGATGGGTCGTTGCGGGGGACGCCGATCCCGCCGGGCGGGACGACGATCAGCGGGACCCGCACGCACTCCTCGTACGGGCACGCCTTGCCGACGTCGAGCCGGTGCTCCCCGAGGGTCAGGCCGTTGTCGGCGGTGAAGATGATCCAGGTCCGCTCGAGCCGCCCGTCGGTTTGCAGGGCTTCGACGATCGAGCCGATCGTTCGGTCCAGGCTCAGGAGCGACTCGAGCTGGCGTCGCCGGAAGACCTCGATCCGCTCCAGCTTGGTCGAGCCGAGCCGGGGATAGTCACGCACCCAGGCCGGCTTGTCGCGGACGTCCTCCTCGTTGTAGGCGGGTGGCAGCGGCAACTCGAGATCCTTGAACTGGCCGGAGTCCAACGGGTCGGGCGTGGCCGGGCTGTGGGGAGCGCGCGGCGTGAGCATCAGCATGAACGGGCGGCTCGGGTCTTCCTGCAGGAAGCGGAGTGCCTGCTGACCCAGGACCCGCGTGGAGTAGGCCTCCGGGCCGGCCCCGAAGTAGCGGCGGGTTCCGTTGTCGGTGACGCGGTAGTCGTTGTAGTTGCCGTACTCTTCGGAGACTTGCCAGAGGGCGAACCACGAGTCCCAGCCGGGCGGAACGTCGAGCGAGGCGTAGCCGTTCAGGTAGCGGCCGACCAGGCCGGTCCGGACGCCGACCCCCTGGAGCCAGGTGGCGAGCGTCGAGCGGTCGTCAAAGGCCGCCACGCCGCCCAGGGGTGGGTCGTTGCCGAGGACGCCGTGGTGGTGGGCGTAGAGGCCGGTCATGATGCTGGCGCGACTCGGACAGCAGAGCGGGGTCGTGGCGTAGGCGCGGTTAAAGGTGACTCCAGTCTCGGCCAGCCTGCCCAGCGCCGACATGACCCAGAGGCTGTCTGGACGCATGTCGTCGGCGACGATCAGCACGACGTTCGGGCTCTCCTCGGCGGGCGCCTGGAGACGTCCGTCTACCGACTCCCGTGGCGTCAGGCATGCCGCGGCAAGGGCGATGAGGGCGGCGAGCACGACGACGCGGCCGCGGCGCGAACGGACGACGGAGAGCACGGCGCATTATACTCGGTAGCCCGTCATGTCGAACCGCGCCTTCGCCGTCCCACGACGGCTGCTCCGACGGCCCGCCCGCTTCGCCGGCGACCACCCCGATCTGGTGCTGCTGGTCGGCCTACTCGCGCTGGCCGCGATCGCGCGGGCCGTGTTTTTGTTCCGAGCGCCGGTCTTCCTCCGCCACGATAGCGTCACTTACTTCCAGACCGGTTACGAGCTTGTCCGCGGCTCCGGCTTCGAGCTGCCGCTGCGGCGGACCCCGCTCTACCCGCTCTTCATCGCCGCGGTGATCTGGGTCTTCGGCGAGGATCTCCATGCCGTGGCCTTCGTCCAGCACCTACTGGGGCTGGTCACGGTCGCCGTCAGCTACCTCCTCGGCAAGGCCCTCTTCGGCCGCGTCGCCGGGGTCGTCGCCGGACTCCTGTCGGCGCTGTCGGCCCCGCTCCTGATCCACGAGCACTACGTCCTCGCGGAGCCGCTCTTCACGCCCTTGCTCGGCCTGGGGCTCCTGCTGACCGTCCACGCCCTCCAGGGTGGCCGCGCCCGTCTCTACGTCGTCGGCGGGGTCCTCCTGGCCCTCGGGGCGCTCGCCCGGCCGATCGCCCAGGCCCTCCTGCCGGTCGTCCTGCTGGCGATCCTGGTCCACCACCGCGGGCTCCGCCCGGCCCTGAAGCCGATGCTCCTCGCCGTCGCTGGCTTCGCGCTGGTCCTGCTCCCCTGGACGGTGCGGGGCGCCCTCGCGACCGGCCGGGTCGGCTCGGCAGGGGCGCTCGGCCAGACGTTGATCGATCGCGTGACCCGTCACGACGAGAGCCTGGTCCTCCCCCATCCCGATAGCCCCAGCCGACAGGAGGACCCGACCGCGGTCGCTGTCCGGCGGCTGATTCTGACCCAGGGGGGCCGCGACGCCCGCCCGAGCGCGATCAACCACCGCGTCCGCACCCAGTTCGGGCTGAGCGAAGCCGAGGCGAACGCGGCCATGCTCGACGTAGCGCTTGAAGTGATCTGGAGCCAGCCAGAGCGTTACTTCTGGGGGAGCCTGGCCAAGTTCCGCCGGATCATGGTCGGCGAGGACGAGCGGCTCCGCGCCCACTGGGCCAGCCGCCGCGATGGCGAGCTCCGCGAGACCTGGCAGGCCGAGGCGTCAATCGCCCACCTCTGGGTCCCGCCCAACGCGGCCGAGGAGCGGGCCTCGCCGACCGCCGAGGCGCTGACCCGCCTCTTTCAGCCCTACCGCTGGCTCGCCTCGCTGAGCGTCCTGATCGCTCTCGGCCTCGCCCTCGGCCTCGTCCGCGGCCCCCGTGGCCCGACCGTCCTACTCCTGCTGACCGTAGTGGCCCTGGTCCTCCCCAGCGCCGCCCTGGTCGGCCAGGTCCCCCGCTACCGCTACCCGGCCGATCCCTTGCTGGGGGTGCTTGCCGGGGGTGGGGTCGTTGCGCTAGGGCTGCTGATGAGAGCGGCACTCGAGCGGGTGCGGCGCGTTCGGGCGGAGGAGGGAACGCGAAATCGCGCTGTGATGGAAAGCCCTCACCCCAGCCCGCTCCCGGAGGGAGAGGGGGCTTAAGCTCCCTCTCCCTCGACCCCCTACCCCGTAGACTTGTTGTACCGGTCGATCGCCGTGGTGATCTCCTCGGCGGCGCGGTTGAGGGCGTCCTGGCTCGACGCTCGACCGAGGAGGACTTCCTCGATCGCGTCCTCGATGCGCTTGCGGGCCTGCGGGAAGACGCCGAAGACGGCCCCCTGGGTGATGCGGTTGAGCGGGACGGCGCGGATCTGGTCGACCGCCGTGTTGAACTGCGGGTACTTGCCAACCCACTCCTTGGAGACGGGCTCGTTGTAGGCCGCTTTGCGGACGGGGTAGTAGCCGGTGTCGGCCTGCCACTGCGCCTGGACCGGCGCTGAGGTGATGTACTTGACGAGCTCCCAGGCCGCCTGCTGCTCCGGGGCCGGGCGGCTCTTCAGGATGTAGACGCTGGCGCCGCCGATGATGTTGCCGCCATCGGCCGGGGCGTTGGCCGGACGCGGGTAGAAGCCCGTCCCCAGCTCGAACTTACCCTCGCTGGCGTTGATGTGGCCGCGCATCCGGGCCGTGCTCTCGACGTACATCGCGCTCTTGCCGGCGTTGAAGGCGGCGGCGTTGTCGTCGTTGACTCGCCCGAAGTTGCCGAAGTACCCGCCGTCGACCCCGGCCTTCCACCAGTCCAGGATCGCTTTGCCTCTAGCGTCGTTGTAGACGGCCTTGTTCGCCTTGGAGTCGCGGCCGTTGCCGTTGTCGACGTAGAGCCCGCCGCTGACCGCCATGTACTGCTCGAACAGCCAGCCGTAGATCGACTGGTGGT
>JACCZL010000621.1 GCA_013695975.1 Chloroflexota bacterium | reverse complement strand
GGGCGACTCCCGCGCTCACCGTCAGCCCACCGGCGAGTGGGCGTCACGCCGTAGAAGGGCCGGATCGATCCCCTGGTCCAGGGCCTCGAGCGCCATCGCCAGGCTTTTCTCGACCAGGGCGCGCACGAAGGGATGGCGATTGAGGGGACCGTCGCCGAGCGCGAAGGCGGCCGCGACCGCCCGCCGGGCCGACGGTTCGCGGTCGGTTTTCCAGAAGATGTAGGCAGTCTCCTCGAGACGGCGGCGCAGCGCGCGGCGGATCGTCGGGGTGAACAGCTCGGCCACCGCGCCGTCGATCACCCGTGCCTCACGGGTTTCGCGGGGCTCGGCGGTGAGGAGGATGCGGCCCTCGCCAACGCGCCGCAGCTCTTGCGCCCGCGGCAGCGACTCGTCATAACCGAAAAACCAGCTCTGGACCTCCGGCTCGTCGAGGAGCTTGGCTGAGTCTTCCAGCAGATTGGGCAGGAGCAGGGCCTGCCCACGGCTGATGTAGCGATGGATCAGCGCTGGCTCGGGCGGGCTGGGCAGCTCGCCGAGGAGTCGACGATGGAGCTGGAACTCGGTCGGGACGGTGAAGCCGCTCTCGGCGTTCAGGGACAGCGCCTCCGAGACGAGGGCCAGGGCATAGTCCGGCGGCAGCTCGACCGCTGCCGACTTCTGGCGCGCGGCCCACTCGCGCAGCGTCTCGGCGAACCTCTTGCGGGTCGTCTCCCGGAAGGAGCAATCCTTGATCCCAACGATGTCGTTGATCAGCAGGCCGAACAGCGCCAGCCCGCCAAACTGGCGCTCCAAAGCGACCCAGACCACCCGCGACCCGACACCATCCGGGGCCGTCGTGTGGGCATCGGTCGGCCGCGTCGACTCGACGGTGACTGGCGCCGAAGGGGCGACGACCACCGGCATGTCGACCGATACCCCGACGGCGCGCAGCCGATGAATGCCTCGCCGAGCGGCCTTGCGCAGCTCCCGGTCGGCCGTCTCCGACGCGACGATCGTCAGGACCCGTCCCGCCGCTTCGTCGTGGCGGCCGCCAAGCGCCACGACCAGCGCCAGCGGCCCGCCGGTGACCTGAGCGCCGAGCTCGGCCAGACGGTCAAGGATCTGGTCCCGTGACTCGATCCTCAGCAGCTCCGAAACCTCTGCTGACTCCGGCTCGAGCAGGGCCCCCCGCTCGCCGGTCCGCTGGGCCCCTCGCTTGTGTGACTTTGGCATCGGTCTCCTTTCAACGACGCTGGCCGCGGTAGCCGAGGGCGTACTCGGCGATGAGGGCGCGCTGGAGCTGGTTGGAGCCCTCGCCGATCTGGAGGACCTTTGCTTCCTGGAAGTAGCGTCCGACCGGATTGTCGGCCTCGAGGCCGTAGCCGCCGTGAATCTGGACGGCGTCCTCGGCCACCTTCATACAGACGTCAGTCGCGAAGAGCTTGGCCATGCTGGCTTCCTGGCTGGCGCGGGCGACACCGGCATCCTTGAGCTGGCCGACCCTTCGGCAGAGCAGCCGGGCGGCCTCGACGCTCGTGACCATGTCGGCGAGCATCGCCTGGACCATCTGAAAGCGGCCCAGCTCCTGGCCGAACTGCCGACGCTGGCGAGCGTAGTCGAGCGCGGCGTCGACGCAGGCCTGGGCCTGCCCGACCGCCCGCGAGGCGACCGAGAAGCGGCCGACGTCGAGCGCGGCCCCAACGACCTTGAAGCCCTCGCCCTCGCCAGCCAGCAAGTTCGCCCTCGGGACCCGCACGTCCTCGAAGATCACCTGGGCGGTGTCGCCCCGTCGCAGCGTGTGCATCGCCATCGATCGCGTCGTCAGGCCGGGCGTGTCGCGCTCGACCAGGAACGCGCAGATGCCGCGGGCTCGGAGCGAGCGGTCGACGGACGCCAGGACGAAGTAGAGCGAGGCGTGGTTCGCGTGGGAGATGTAGACTTTCTCACCGTTGAGCACATAGGCCTCTCCGTCCCGCCGCGCGGTCGTCTCGATCGACGCCAGGTCGGAGCCGCCGCTCGGTTCGGTCAGGCAGGCCGACGAAAGCCACTCGCCGCGGGCGAGCGGGAGCAGATAGCGGTGCTTCTGCTCCTCGCTTCCAAAGCGGACGAGCGACGAGCAGACCAGCGAGTTCTGGACCGAGATCGCCGAGGCGCAGACCCAATCGGCCCGCGCGATCTCCTCGCAGACGATGCCGTAGCTGACGTAGTCGAGCCCGGCTCCTTCGTACTCCGGTGGCACGATCGCGCCCAGGTAGCCGAGCTGACCAATCTTCTGGATCAGCTCGATAGGATAGCGCCCCGCCCGCTCGCACTCGTCGACATACGGTGCGATCTCACTCCGAGCAAACTCCCGAACAGCCTGGCGCAGCGCCTGCTGCTCCGGCGTCAGCCCAACGTCAGCGCGATCGATCTCGGTCATGGTGTCTCGTGGGCTCCTTGCCCGATGTCGGCGGGTGCCGCTGCTCAAAGACCAGTGTACCGCCGGGGCGAATCGGCCGTCTTCCTTGACAGACCCTTGCTCCGCCATTAGAGTGCCGGTGTCCTCGCGAGATTGCCGGTGTCCTCGCGGCAGTTAGTCCAAGAGCCTCGCGCTCATCGCAGAAGGAGATCGCTCGTGCGCCGTCTGATTGCCCCCTTGCTGCTAGTCACGCTGATCCTGGCCGCGTGCCAGCCGGCCGCCCAGCCCGCGCCAGCCGCGCCCAAGACCGAGGCGAAGCCGACCGACGCGGCGAAGCCCGCCCCGTCTCCGGC
>JACCZL010000604.1 GCA_013695975.1 Chloroflexota bacterium | reverse complement strand
GCGATGGCGGGACCGCCGGAGGTGGACGTGCTCAGCCGATCGTTCGTGCTGCGGGGGCTGCCACGAGAGGAGCTCGAGGGGCTCGCGTCGACGATGCGCCGTCGGACGTACCGGCGTGGGGAGGCGGTGTTCCACCAGGGCGACCCCGGCCAGGTGCTCCACGTGGTCTATGGAGGACGCCTCAAAATCGTCCTGCCGGGCCAGCACGGCGAGGAGGCCCTGCTGACCATCGTCGGCCCGGGCGACCTATTCGGCGACCTGGCGTTGCTGGACGGCGCCCCGCGCTCCGCGAGCGTGGTGGCGTTGGAGCCGGTCGAGACGGCCGTGCTGAGCCGGGCGGAGTTCCTCGGGTTGCTGCGGCGTAGCCCGGCGGTGGTCGACGGGCTGCTGGCCACGTTGGCGCAGACGATCCGTCGACTCAGCGAAGAGGTGGCCGATCTGACGTTCCTCGACCTGCACGCTCGCCTGGCCAAGAAGCTGCTCGATCTGTCCGAGACGCACGGCCAGGCGGCCGACGGCTCGATCGAGATCCAGGTTCCGCTCACCCAGGAGGAGCTCGCCAGCATGATCGGCGCGACGCGCCCGCGGGTGAACAAGCTGCTGGGGCTCTACGAGGATCGGGGCGCCATCGCCCGGCGCGGTCGCCTAATCCTGATTCTGAAGCCCGAGCTGCTGCGGGGCTGGGCCCTCGCCTGACCCCGGCGCCCTCGGGGGCATCAGACGGTGAGGCCGGCGAGCCGGCGGACCGGCGCGACGTCGAGCGCCCTCCAGGCCGGGACCGGCTGCTCGCGCTGTCCCCAGGGTAACAGCAGGGTTGTCCTCCCCGGCACAGCTCCTCAGGCGCGCGTGCCCAGCGCTGGCGGATGGCCGCCGGTAGGACCCCCGTGGGCGCTCTGCCAGAGCGCGGAACGTTGATCTGAATCGCCCCAATCGACCGAGCTTGCACGCGGCGCCCAAGTTCTGTAGACTGCTGTCGGTTAGCACTCACAAGGTGAGAGTGCTAAACTGTTCGGGCGCGGGACATCCGCGCGCGGGTCAATCGTCTATCAGGAGGGAGACACCTATGGCTATCGGTTTGCGGCCGCTTGGCGACCGCGTCGTGATCAAGCCACTCGAGCGCGAAGAGGTCACCAAGAGCGGCCTCGTGTTGCCGGACACCGCGAAGGAGAAGCCCCAGCAGGGCGAGATCCTCGCCGTCGGGCCTGGCCGCGTCCTCGACAGTGGCGAGCGGATCAAGCTCGATATCAAGCAGGGCGACCGCGTCCTTTTCGCCAAGTATGCCGGCACCGAGTTCAAGCACGAGGACGACGAGCTGCTTATCCTCAGCGAGAAGGACGTGCTGGCCGTGATGGTCAGCAACGGCAAGTAGGGGTAGGGAAGAGATGCCAGCGAAGCAGTTGAACTATAGCGAGGAGGCCCGGCGCGCCCTCAAGCGGGGGGTCGACAGCCTGGCCGACGCCGTCAAGATCACCCTTGGGCCGCGCGGCCGCAACGTCGTGCTCGACAAGAAGTTTGGCCCGCCGACGATCACCAACGACGGCGTGACGATCGCCAAGGAGATCGAGCTCGAGGATCCGTTCGAGAACATGGGCGCGCAGCTCCTCAAGGAGGCCGCGACCAAGACCAACGATGTCGCCGGCGACGGGACGACCACGGCGACGGTGCTCGCTCAGGCGATCGTCAACGAAGGGTTCCGCAACGTCACCAGCGGCGCCAACCCGCTCCAGCTCAAGCGGGGCGTCGAGAAGGGCGTGGCCGCGATCATCGAGGAGCTGAAGAAGAACAGCAAGACGATCAGTGGCAAGAACGAGATTGCCCAGGTCGCCGCGATCTCGGCGGCCGACGAAGAGATCGGCAACCTGATCGCCGAGGTGATGGACAAGGTCGGCAAGGACGGCGTCATCACCGTCGAGGAGAGCAAGACGCTGCGCTTCGAGACCGAGTACGTCGAGGGGATGCAGTTCGACCGTGGGTACATCTCACCGTACTTCATCTCTGACCCGCAGCGGATGG
>JACCZL010000528.1 GCA_013695975.1 Chloroflexota bacterium | reverse complement strand
TCGGCCACGACCGACAGGGCCAGATTGTCCGCGATGCCGGCCGCGAGCTTGTTGAGCGAGTTGAAGCTGCACGGCGCCACCAGCACCAACCCGCGCGGTGGTCGCGGCCGAATCAGGCGGTCGAAGTATGACTCGACCACCTGATGCCCTTCGAGGCTCGCCAGCTCTCGGGGACTGATCACCCGCCACGCGTTCGGTGTCATCAGCGTAATGATCTCGGAGACCAGTCCCCGAAGGCCCGCGATCAGCTCCGGGGCTCGCGTCGCCGTCGTCGTCCCCGTCACGACCAGATAGGCGAGCTCGAGTCTCACGCCACTCCGAGGGTCAGACAGGCCAGCGCGACGGCGTTCCTCGTACGGAGGAGTAGGCTGTCGATCTCCATGAACTCGTTGTTGCCATGGACGCCCGTCCGAGCCGGCTCGGCGTTCGGATGATGTGGGGCGAAGCCGTAGACCTGGGTCCCCAGCGGCCGCAGGAAACGGGAGTCGGTGAACCCAACCGTGATCGCTGGCGCCAACCGAAACTCCTGGTGGCCCAGCGCCAGGCCAAGCGACTGCCGGCAGAGATCGACGAACGAGGAGTCGGCCGGCGAATCGTTCGAAACGGCGGTGTAGTCGACCTCGATCTCGAGGTCAAGACCCTGCGTGATGTGCTCCAGCTCCTCGCGCACGTAGCGGTCATCCTGACCCGGCAGTCCCCGAACGTCGCACGTCAGGTGGATGCGGTCCGGGATGCTGTTGCTCTTGACTCCCGCCTCGACCATGGTCGGGGTGATCGTCATCCGCGACGCCGCCTTGAGCGTCGTCGCGAGGGCCGGACGGTCCGTCAGTCCGTCGCAGATCCGATCGATGTTCTCGGCGTTCGGGACGTGCTCGACGCCGAGTGCCTCGAGAACTTCCCGGAAGAACGGGTGCGAGACGTCTATCTCCGGATCGTACGCCATGATCCGCTGCACCGCCTCCGCCATGGCCGGCACAGGATTGTCGGCGGCCCACGGGCGCGAAGCGTGGCCGGAGCGCCCCTTCTTGGTGAGCCGCGCCTCCAAGCGCCCCTTTTCGCCAGTGCAGATCGGGTAGATCAGTCCATGCGGCGTCTGAATCGGCGACGAGCCACCCTCGTTGATCGCGAAGTCGGCCCGCACCTTGTCGGGATGGTGCTCGGCGATCCACCCTGCCCCCCAGCGCCCGCCAGACTCCTCATCGGCGGCTGCCAGCAGCACCAGCTCGCCCCCGAGCCGCGCTCCCGCTCGCTGAAGCAGGACCAATGCCATGCAGTGCGCCACGACATCGCCCTTGTCGTCGTCGGCGCCGCGGCCGTAGACCCGTCCTCGATCGATCGTGCCAGAAAATGGCGGGTGCTCCCAGAGCGTTTCGTCTTCGACTGGCACCACGTCGGTGTGTGACATGAACAGCAGCCGTCGGCCCTCACCTGGCAGTCTGGCAATCAGGTTGCCGCGCCCGGGGGCCGACTCGATAATCTCAGGCTGGATGCCGGCCTCTGCCAGCTTACTGGCCACCAGCTCGCAGGCCGCCGTCTCGTTTCCCGTGTCCGCACGGGGTCCGACGTTGATGGTCGGGGTCCGTACCAGCGCCTGGTGTAGCCCGACGATCTCATCGCGCGCCTGCTCAACGCTCGCCAGCAGCTCTTCGATCGTCGACATGCTCACCGTCCTTGTGCGATCCTTCCCGTCAAGCGCGATCCGCTCCCCAGTGTAGCGGCGCTCGGCCCCACCACTCAACCGCGACCGAGCGGGACGCCTTGACGCTCGCGGGCCTGCGACCGTAAGCTTTCAGGCAATCAAGCTGACCGCGGCGCACGCTACCAAGCATCCAGTTGTTGGCAGGCGTCATGGAGGAGGGGACCCGATGATGAGCACCTATCTTGAGAGGCTCGGCCGGGTGGCCGTCGCGGCCGCCCTGCTGACCTTCTTGCCCACGACGGCCGCCGTCGCGGATGCCGCCTCTGCCTGGTCGAACGCCACCGCCCTCGAGGAGCTGGCCAACAAGCGCCAGGACAAGGTCGACCAGAAGGCGGACAAGCTCGAAGAGAAGATCGACAAGTTCCAGGACAAGGTCGAGACCCAGATCGAGAAGCTCGAGGATAGGATCGAGACCCAATTCGACAACCTTCAGGATCGCGTCGAGGCCCTGGGCAGCAACGGCAACCGACGTATCGATGCGCAGCTCGATCGGCTCGAAAACCGACTGGAAGATCAGCTCGACCGCTTGCAGGACCGCGTCGAGGACACCCTGGACCGACTCGAAGATCAGATCGACGACCTACAGGACGACCTCGACAACGGGCGCAACCGCCGTAAGCGCGATTAGCGCCGGGTGGTAGCCCGTGGCTACCTTCGCACTGGTGTACTTCCTCGGGATCTGCGGCGGCGTCGCCGCGAACCTGCTCCTCGATCTTCAACTACGGCGACCCGCTCTCGGCAGGCAGATCACGCTCGCCGCCCTCGGTGTCCTCCTGGCCGTCATCGTCTTCCAGACCAATAGCGGCATGCCCGAGTGGCTTCTCCTCGGGCTCTGGGCGGCCACCGGCGTCCTTGCCGGACTCGGAAGCCGCGAGTCCCGCGCGCCGGTCTAGCGCCACTAGCCCGGGCCCGCGGTCAGAATCTCCGTTTCAAGGCATGGGCACCGGGCCCTCCATAACGACGTCCACCAGTGATGGCCCGTCGACCGCGAGCGCTTCGCGGAGCGCGGGCCCGATCTGATCGGGATGCTCAACCCGCCACGCTGGCACACCCATGGCCTCCGCCATGCGGTCGAAGCGTAGCTCCGGATCGGTCAGGTCCATCGCGACGAAGCGTCGGTCCCGCGCCGCGCTTCCGAGGTACTCGACCATGTTGAGCTTGAGGATGCGATAGCTGGCGTTGTTCAGCATGACGTAGGTCACCGGTATCCGATGATGGGCCGCCGTCCAAAGGGCGGTGATGCTGTACATCGCCGCACCGTCCGAGCAGACCCCCACCACCTTACGATCCGGCATCGCCAACTGCACGCCGAGGCTGCCTGGCAGACCCGGACCGATCCCACCCCCGCGGCCCCGCAGCAGACGGCCCGGCTCCTCCGGCCGAAGCGCCGCCTGGAGGGCCTGGCCGTTGGTGACCGCCTCGGCGAACACAGTCCCGTTCGATGGCAGCGCCTCGCTGATCTCATGCATCAAGCGCGGCGCCGAAATCGGGGTGTTGTCCCAGTTGGCGCGGGCGCGGGCCTGTTGCTGCCCGCGGCTGGCGTGGGTCCGCTCGGCCACGGCTGCGCGGCGGCGCCCCGCCGCGGCAGCACCTTCGGGCGTCTGACGCTCTCGAAGCAGCTCGGCAAGCTCGCCCAGCGCGCCCTTGGGGTCCGCCAGCAGTGCCACATCCGCCGGCACGTTCTTGCCCAGCTCCCACGTATTCGTGTCGATCTGGACCAACCTGGTTTCCGCGGACAGGATCGGACGCCCGGGCTCGGGGAAGATGACCTGGAAGAGCGGTGCGCCAACCGCGAGCAGCAGGTCGCAGTCGGCCAGCACCTTGCGCAGCGGATCGGGACCGACGAAGTTGACGCTGCCCAGGTTGAGCGGATGGCTCGCCGGCGCGGTGAACTCCGACGCGTAGCACTCGAACATCGGCGCACCCAGCAGCTCGGCGACCTCCACCGCTTCGGCGTGCGCCTCCGAGACGGCAACCCCGTCGCCGAGCATCATCATCGGCCGCTCCGCCGCCAGCAGCAGGTCCGCCGCTTCGGCCAGGGCGGCCGGATCGGGACGCGAGCGCCAGCGGGTGTAGGAGGTCGCTACGATCTCGATGTCGGCTTCGGCGTCGAGTGTGTCGATCGGCAGCGCGAGGAACACCGGACCCTTCGGCGGCTCGTCCGCGATCTTGAAAGCGCGCCGCAACGCCTGAGGGATATCGTGGGCATGCTCGATCTGGGCGGCCCACTTACAGATCGGACGGGCCATCTCGACGAGCGGCCCGGTCAGGTGGGGCTCCTCGAAGAGCGCCCGACTCGCCGACTGGCCGGCGTACACGACCATCGGCGACTTGCCGACGCGGGCGTTGTGAAGCATGCCCAGGGCGTTCCCGAGGCCCGGCGCGATGTGCAGCTCGACGAACGAAGGGCGGCCTGTCACTCGCGCATAGGCATCCGCCATGCACACCGCGACGCCCTCGTGGAGGGCCAACATAAACTCGATCTGGGGATAGTCCTGGAGGATGTCCATGAACCCCTGCTCGGTCGTGCCGGGATTCCCGAAGATGTGCCGAACCCCGTCCACCAGGAGCTGCTCGATCAGGGCGCGCTTGCCGGTCATGCGTGGCATCTAGAGGCTCCCTTACCCCGGCTGTCGTGAGCCAGGCTCCCAATCGTAGCGCCCAACCGACCGCGCGCCAAGTTGACGCGCCGCTCTCAACCGGGCACACTGTGACTCGATCGGAACGGGTTGGCTCGGCGACGCCGACCAGACGTTGGAATCCGGCGATCGAGGGATATGGCCGTTCGCTCAGGCTCCACCATTCGGTTCGCTCGGCCCGACGACGTGCCGACGATCCTCCATTTGATCCGCGAGTTGGCCGAGTACGAGCGGCTGTCGGACATGGTGACGGCAACCGAGGACGCGCTCCACGAGCACCTGTTCGGCGAGACACCCTACTGTGAGGTGCTGATCGCCGAGGCCGGGGGATCGCCGGTTGGATTCGCACTCTTCTTGCGCAACTACTCGACCTTCCTCGCCAAACCGGGTATCTACCTGGAAGACCTGTTCGTCGTGCCGGCGGCGCGCGGCCATGGCCACGGCAAGGCCTTGCTCCAGCGCCTGGCGCGGCTCGCCATCGAGCGTGGCTGCGGCCGTCTCGAGTGGTCGGTCCTCGACTGGAACGAGCCGTCGATTCGCTTCTACCAGAGCCTCGGCGCCGACCCAATGGACGAATGGACGGTCTTCCGCGTGACCGGCGATGCCCTGGCCGAGTTGGCGGCGAGAGGCGCCGTCCCGCCAGAAAGCTCGGACGGCGCCGACGGGCGCTGAGCTGCAGACAGATCGAGCCGGCGAGGGGCTCGGCTTGGAGGATAGCGCGATGCCCACCATCGACGAGCTGAAGCGGCGGGCCTGTGAGACCGTCGATCGCCGCGCGAATGACCTGATCGCGGCAGCCGACTGGATCCACGCCCACCCCGAAACCGGCCATCAGGAGGCACAGGCCGCCGAACGCCTGACCGACCTGCTCCGGCAAGCAAACATTCCCGTCGAGATGGGAACGGCCGGGATGACGACGGCCTTCAAGGCCGAGCTTCCCGGCCGCGGTGACACACGGCCGCGGGTTGCGATCCTGGCTGAATATGACGCGTTACCGGATCTCGGTCACGGCTGCGGGCACAACCTCATCGGGACCTCGGCGATCGGAGCGGGACTGGCCTTGATGGAGGTACTGTCCGAGTTAGACGGCTCGGTCTGGGTGCTGGGCACACCCGCCGAGGAGAGCGCCGCGCCGAACGCCGGTGGCAAGGTCCACATGGTCAACGCCGGCCTCTTCGACGAGGTGGACGCATCGATCATGTTCCACCCGGCGACCGAGACCACGATCACGCCCGACCGCTCGCTCGCCGCGCGCGGCTTCGAGTTTTACTTCCACGGTCGCGCCGCCCACGCGGCAGGTGCGCCCGAAGAGGGGATCAACGCCCTCGACGCCGTCGTGCAGATGTACAACGCGGTCAGCATGCTCCGCCAGCAAGTACAGTCGGATGTCCGCATCCACGGCATCATCCTGGCCGGCGGTGCCGCGGCCAACATCATCCCCGACTACGCCGCGATACGCTACCGCACTCGCGCCGACGACGCAGACTATCTGGCCGAGGTCGTCGACCAGGTCGTCGCCTGCGCGGAGGGCGCCGCTAAGGCGTCCGGCTGCCGACTCGAGTGGAAGGAGTACATGCCGGGCTACGAAAACACCGTGCCCAACGCTGTCCTAATGGACCTGATGCTCCGGAACCTCCGTTCGCTCGGCCTCGACGTGGCGACGGAGCGGAAGCGCAAGGGCCGCGGCTCGACCGATTTCGGCAACGTCTCCCGCCGAGTCCCCGGCGTCGAGGCGCGCATCGCGATCACCGAGCACTGGGACGTCCCCGGCCACTCGATCGAGTTCCGCGACGCCGCCTTCTCCGACCGTGGCCGCCAGGCGATGCTCAACGCCGCCAAGGGCCTTGCAATGACCGCCATCGACCTGCTCGGCGACCCTGACACCCTCCGCCAGGCGAAGGCTGCGTTCCAGGAAGAGATGCTCCGGTAAGGATGCACGGCGTGCGCCCTACTCCCGATGCCCCAGTGAAAGGCTCACGCGGTGCGCCTCTACACCGGCGCCACGTCCGGCCCGTCGTACAGCCAGGGGACGATGCCGAGGAATCCGTTGAGCATGAACAGCGCGGCCACGACGCCGACCGCCACCGACGGGTAGAGGAAGATCCTTCGCTTGAGCAGGATCGCGATCGACGCCAGGACGATCGCGATCTGGAAAAGCGCCTCACCGGTGTCGAAGCTTGGGCCCACTCGGCTCTGCCACTCGCGAGCCCCTTCCTTGTCGATCGCCCACTGGAGGATGACGTCGCGCTCCTCTCGAAGCCGGGCGGCCTCCGAGCGATAGGTGGCGAGCCGCTGCTCGAGTCGCTGGCGATCCTCGGAGGACAACTGGTTCCCGAACGCCGCGAGCTGAATCTCGAGATTGTCGGCCATCAGCGTGAAATTCTGCGCCCGAATGGTTTTCGCCTGGAAGTAGCTGTAGGCGTTGGTGGATTTCTCCTGATTGAGGATCTCCTCGTCGCCGGCGTTCCCACCGGCGACGGACGTGATCGCAAGCATCATCGCCAGGATCGCGATCCAGACCGCCGCGACCCCCTCCAGGCTCAGCCTGCGCTCTCCCCGCGGCTCCCCGCCGACCTCGCTGATCCGGTCAGCAGCCTCCTGTACGTCCATCGGCAGTCATCAGCCTCCAGTGCAAACCAGTGATCGCCGACAACCATATCCGAACCGCCAACCCGCCCGCACGGGGCTGACTCGCTGGGGTGGCCGCGACCAGCCAGGCTCACGAGGGGGCACCGGCCTAGTTCTGGACTTCACCCTCGAAAGTCAGACGGAGCTCAGGATCCGAGCTCGAGAAGCTCACCGTGTAGCGGCCTTCACCGTCGAGGCCGGCGCAGGCGCCGGTCGCTCGAGTGATCTCCCAGCTACCCGAGGCCGTCGGGTACTCCATCTGACCGCGCAGCCGCAGCGTCACGACCGCGCGCTCAGACCTGATCGTGATCGTGCTCCGGTGCGTCCCATCCAGCTTAGGGGTCTCGAGGGACCAGTCTTCCCGCGACGTCAAGCGCCCGCTGAGGCACGCGGCCCACTCGTCGGTCACCGACCGCGCGACACTCTTGCCAACGTACCGTCGGTCCTCGGTTTCGAATCGCCCGTCGCCTTTCGGGATCAAGGACCCCGAATCCTCGAGCTCAGCGGTGGCAGCCCCGAACACCAGCTCTGGTGCGCTCGACGCCAACCCAATCCCCGGCGCGAGGCTCGTTAGGCACAGCGCCAACGCTCCGCCCAGCCAGAATCGACGCGCCGTTGCCCAACCTGAGCGCGCCCACTCCTGCCTCACCGTCGCCCCCCCATATCGTCTTTAACGCTCCCGCGCCGCGTGGGTGACGCGGAATCGGATTATACGATTACGTCCGCCCACCGGGAACCGGCCGATTCAGTCCCGCGGGTGCGCCCGGCGCACCGTCAGACCGCCCGCCCGTCCCGACGAGCGTCACGTTGCGGGACGGGACATAGCGACTTTCGAGCTTCAGCGTGCGGGCATTGCCACCCTCCGCGACTGTGCGCACAAATGCGGCCGTGAATCCCTCGCGGGCCGATTCGACCTGGATCTGCTGCCCCGCCGGGAGCGAGGCCTCCTGCTCGGTGACCGGCGTCGGATCGGGCGGCTTGCGGTCACTGAGCGTTGGGCCATCGACCTTGACCTGCCAGGATGGCTTCGTCCCGTACAGCTCGAACGTGACGTTCGAGGCGTCCGCCCGAGCCTGGATCAGCAGGTAGGTGTCCGAGTTGTTGAAAAACTGGAGGTCGAGCCCAGCATCCTCGTCGACGGTCGCGTCGAGCCCAACCGCCCCCCTCGACGTATAGGCAGGGATCCAGTAGAGGTGCCAGTGGCGCTCTTCTAGTTGGTAGCCCGTCCAGAACACCGGCTGAAACAGCGTCGTGGCCACCTGACAGATGCCGCCCGCCACCGACGGGACGGTCTTGTGCTGCTCACCGCTGGTGGTGATCCCGAAGGCGGTCTGGTAGCCATTCTCGATCGTCGTCGGGCCGAGCGCCTTGTTGAATGAAAAGAGGGCCCGCGGCGCCACGACCACCCCGTTCAAGCGGGACGCCGCCAGTCGAATGTTGTGGGCCTTCTCCGGAACAGAGCCAGTGAACGACGTGGTCGCCGAGTCGACCAATTCCTTAATCCCCATCTCAGGCAGCTTCGCGGCATCGACCGCCGGCGAGACCACCTTGACCGGTAACGGGATCGTCCGCTCGCGCTCGGCGGCACGCTGGACGATGAGCTGCGCCGTCGAGATCGGGTCGAGCTGGCGCCCCTCACGACTCGGCCGCGTCACTTTGGGGTTCCCACCGTTCCAGTCGAGCATGGCGTCCTGGGCCTCCTGCCCGACTTCTGTCGCAATGCTCTGCAGCCGCGGAACGAGCGCCTGCTCGCTGATCTCCGCGATGAGCGGCACCCCGGGACCGCCGCGAAACCGGAGCAGGTCGGCCAACTCTCCACGCTCGATCGTCCACCGACGGTCGTTCCAGGTCATGACGATCGGTCCAGCCAGGATCCGCTCTGCCCGCTCCTTGGCCGGCATGCGCATCTCGTCGGTCGTGACGGGCTGGATCGCGGTGACCGCCAGCTCGATAGCCTCCGCGCCCCCCAGAGCCCCCTGGCGGAGCCGACGAAGCGACTCCTCAACGTCCAGCGTGCGCCCGGTCTGGGCCGAGGTGAAGTCCACAGTCAGGTCTGGTTTGAGCTCGATGCGAGCGTCTCGGACCGGGCGGTCCACCTCGCCCGCGGCCACCTGAACAAGCTCGCCGAGTCGTCGCTCGTCGAGACGCTGTTCACTCGACAGCCCAACGCCCGTAGTGAGGGCGTCGACCTGCTCGGCAGCGCCTTGCAATGGGCTCCCCTCGCGGCCGACGGCCATAGCACGCTCGACAATCGGTGCGACTGGCACGCTCAGCCCGAGCCGGTTCCAGTCGGTCCGCCATTCAGCCTCGGCAGCCCGAACGACCACCTGGCGCCCGGTAAGCTCGGCGGCCCGCGCCGACAGCGCCCGCTCCGCCTCTTGGGGGGTCATCCCGCCCAAATCGACGCCCATCGCGGTCACGCCGCGGTAGATGCGGTCGGCGTATTCGTACTGGTACGAGGCAATCGCCGCGATTGGCGTGAGCACGACGACCAGCAGGAGCCCGATCGCGACCCAGAACCCAGTCCGTTGGTGCCAGGGTGCCGGCGGCTCCCACCCCCCCAAATCGGGCCGCCGCGAAAGAACCTCGATCCGCGTGGTAGCTGCCTCGTCGACGGTGCGCCCCATCGTTCGCCCTCAGTCCCCCATAGCCCCTTCAAGTGTAAACGACAACGCCGCCCGGCCTCCCGTGTTTGGGGACCCAATTTAACCGTTCGAGGCCCGACCACGGAGGTCGCCCGCTCGGCCCAAGGTGGTATACTGTCCCATGCCCGCGGCAATCCGTGGGCGCCAGGGAGGGGTGCCGGAGCCCGGCTGATCGGGCCCGTCTCGAAAACGGGTAGGGTGTAACAGCCCTCGTGGGTTCGAATCCCACCCCCTCCGCCAATGAGGGACTCCACTCGATAGAGCGGGGTCCCTTTTCGTTGCTCCGCGGGTCCCATCTGGTCGACCGCTGATAACGGACCCACACTGGTGTGTGTTGTCAAAGTGTTGTCAGCGGGCTTGACTCGCCCCGACACCGCTGGGCTCTCGTGCAGGTCCTCAGCGCCACCCCCGACATGCCGATAGAGCGGTGGGCGACGGACGGGTGCGATCGGCTGCCCAGCGCTGACGTTGATCTGGTCCCTGACGACCTGGTCAACGACGCGGCGGCTGGCGGTCGCTTCTACTGGGCCGAGTGATGGACGGCGGGCCGGTTGCCTGTGGGAACCGACCCGCGCGTCGGGAGGGATACCGTTCGGGAATCCCTCCTTCACCACCTGACAGGGGTACTGGGCTGACTTGCCCGACGATCCGATACGACTGGTGCGCTGCGAGG
>JACCZL010000506.1 GCA_013695975.1 Chloroflexota bacterium | reverse complement strand
AAGACGGCCAGCCAGATGTCGTGCCGGTGGGCTACGACTTCGACGGAACGTACATCTACGTCAGCGGCCACGGCGACACGGTCAAGACGCGCAAGTTCCGCAACGTCCTGGACGGTAACCCGAAGATCGCGCTGGTCGTCGACGACCTGGCATCGACCCGCCCGTGGGCGCCACGCTTCCTGCGCATCTACGGCACGGCTGACATCGTGGAGCGGGTCGGCTACATCGGCCAGGGGACCTACCTGCGCATCACGCCGACGATCTCGTGGAGCTGGAACCTCGACGGGCGCCCGTACACTGGCGAAGCCGGTTTGGATGAGCGGGAGCCGCGAATGACCCGGACCGTGCATCGACAGCCGAGCCAGGACCAGGAAATCCCCCAGCAGGATGCGGCCTTAGGCGGCTCCCACCGTGAAGGGGGCGCCGCCACACCGACCCAGGCGTAGTTAGCTACCGAAGTAGACCGATCCTCAACGAACGCTGGTTCGCCCATGGTCCGTCCCTGAAAATCCGCTGGGCTTGGTGCCCCTGGGGATCTCCCCGACCTAGGCGGCGGTCCGTCTCGTGCGCCGAGACGAGCGGCCGCCTCTAACGCTCCGGGCGCGTCATCACCTCGAGCAAGTGGCCGTCGAGATCGTGGAAGTAGAAGCCCCGCCCGCCGCGGCGGGTATTGATCTGCCCGTCCTCCGGGCTGTTCGGCTCGCTGCCATACCGGCGGCCGGCGGCCTGGACGCGCCCCAGGATGGCATCGAACTCCTGGTCGCTGATGTGAAACGCGTAGTGGTGGCTCTCGAACCCTTCGCGGGTGTCAAAGTCGAGCGTCAGCGACTCGTTGACCTGCACCGGCGCGAAGTGCCCGCCGACGCCTTCATACCGCAGGCCGAAGATTTGCGCGAAGAACCGCGCCGAGGCGTCCTTGTCGCGCGCGGGGACGATGGTGTGGTCGAGGACGATAGTCATGGCTCACCTCCTGCTAGGGAGCGCCGGTGCACGTCGATACGCCACTGTTGCTCCCGTTCGGGCCGCGGCGCGGCGCGGCCGAAACCCCTCGTTCAGCGCTGTTCCCCGGCGGCCGGAGCGCCACTCGGACGCCTGGTGCTGAGGATGGCTCCCGCGGCACCCGCAAGGCCAGATCCGCCATCGCTTCTCCTCTCCGCCCCGCCGACGTCTCATGGCAGTCAGGGTAATGCTATGTAATCTAGTATATAAGTGTAACTAAGTGATGTCAAGAACGGCTGGTGCTATACTCTCGGTCATGGCGGACTATTCGGAAGCGTTCTGTCCCCAGTACCACCGAGCCGTGGAGATCGTCGGTCAGCGCTGGGCCGGCACCATCGTGCAGGTGATGCTCGCCGGCGCTGTGCGGTTCGGCGAGATCCAGGACGCCATCCCGGCCCTCTCAAACCGCATGCTCTCGCTGCGCCTGAAGGAGCTCGAAGCAGAGGGCATCGTCAAGCGCGTGGTCATCCCCGAGACGCCGGTGCGGATCGAGTACCGGCTGACGGAGAAGGGCCGGGCCCTGGGCCCCGTGGTGGCGGCGCTCTCGGCGTGGGCCGACGAGTGGGTCGCTCCCGCGTGGGTCGGCTCGAGCGAGGCCGATGGTCGTCGCGGGTTGCCGCTCCAGCCGGCCCACCGCTGACCGCGCACGGAATCCGCGTCTCCCAGCGGGGTAAAACCCCAAAGGCCACTCCCATGCAACAGGACCCAGCGATAAGGCCGGGAGGGTCTCGTCTCCGGCCAGCACCACCGCGCCCTGGGGCAGCTCGCTGATGGACTGGCCGGGTCCGGCGAGGACCGTCGTCCGGGTCGCCGGGCATCCGGGGCGGGGAGCTCACCCGGTGGGCGTCGTCGGCTCCAGGAGGACGACGGGGATCTCTCGGGACGTGCCCGCCTCGTAGTCCGCGGAGCCCGGGTCGTGTTGCTTCTGGCGGGCGCAGATCGGGGCCCGCGCCTGGGCCAGGTTCGTGGCGGAACCGGAGCTGGTCGGTTCCACGGTGGAAGGGGTCACCGGAACTTCGGCGCGCACGTTCCGCGAATGACCTCGTGGGTCAGTTGGCGTGAACGGCGCGGCTGTCAGCGGGGGCCTGCTCTCGGCTGAACATGCCGTAGTCCCTGATGACTCCGGTGACTCTGAGCCGATAGTCCGCGAATATGTGGTTTCGACCCCTCGATTGCGCGGCGCGATGCGTCTCGAGCTGCCTCCACGCATCGATAGCCTGCTCATCTCGCCAGAAGGACAGCGACAGGATCTTCCCAGGTTCCGAAAGGCTCTCGAAACGCTCGATGGAGATGAATCCGTCGATCTGGTCGAGAAGCGGCCGCAGGCGAGCGGCGATGTCGAGATACTCTTGCTTGTGCGCGTCCTTTGGCCAGACCTCGAAGATCACGGCGAACATGGTTGTTCATTCCTCCTTCGATCACGGAATCGTCGCGGGCTCGGTCGGCACGTAGCCTCCCGTTCCACTAGAGGGACGGGCCAGCCCCGTCACGTCTCCAACTGCTGCCCCAGGAGCGGAACACGGGCATTCAGCGAGGGGCGGTAGGTCACCCTTCCGGTCAGTTCTTCGGGGTCGATACCGGCAAGCAGCAGCGCTTCGAGCCCGCCGCGGGCGATCGTGGTGGCGAGCGCTTCGCTCGGACAAGCGTGGGCCCCGACCCCGAACGTGAAGCTCTTCCGATTCCTTCTGAGTCTGTCGAAGCGGTCGGGGTCCGGATTGGCCGACGGGTCACGGTTGGCGGCCGCCAGGACCACCAGGATGCGCTCGCCGGCCTCCATTTGGCGCCCCGCGAGGATCGCGGAACCGGAGACGAAGCGACGCGTGTTCTGGATAGGAGGGTCGTGTCGCAGGACCTCGCGCACGACGTCACCCAGGGCCGCGGGGTCTGCACGGACCTGTTCGAGCGTCTCACGGTGAAACGCCAGAGCCACGAGCGTATTGCCGATCAGGCCCGCCGTCGCCTCGTAGGCCTGGGACAGCAGCCCGATCCCGTTCGCGACGACGACGCTGTCCGCATCTTCGCACTGGAGACGCGCCGCCTGCCAGGCGAGGGCGCCCAACAGGTTATTGGTCGGCCGGGTCCGCTGGGCGGCCAGGTGAGAATGGTACGTGGCAAGCAAGTGGCCTGCCGCGACCTTGCCGCGCTCGACCTGACCGGGACTACTCGTTGGCGCGAGGCAGTGCACGAAGTCCCCCATCCACAGTGCGACCCGCTGGAGGGTGTCACGGGTGAGGCCGAGCAGGCTGCCCACGACGTAGACGGGAAGATCAAAGGCGAAATCGAGGAGCCGGGCGGGGTTATCCACCGGTCGCATCTGCTCCATGAGGAGCCGCGCCCACGTGCGACTCAGGGAGTCAACTTGAAGCAGGTCGACCGACGCCAGTGCTCCGGAGATGGCACGCTTGAACGCGAGATGGTCTCTGCCGTCGTTCATGCGAACGAGATATCGAAAGACGTCGGCGGCGGGTGAACCGAGCAGCGCGCTCGGCACCGGCTCGGCCGCGGGTCGTACCCGGCAGACGTCGCTGATGAGGACAGCGCCTACGGCGTCGGCGCTCGAGGCAACCCAGAGGCCGAGGGCCTCGTCGCGGAATAGCGGCCGAGTGGCCACCAGATCCGCGTAGTACGGATAGGGATTGGGGTGGGTCACGGCTGCGAGAGGATCGCCCGGCCACATCATCGGGATCCGGCCGGCCCTACGACGGCCGGTGCCGCGGCCGCGCTACCGAACCTTGCCGGTCGCTCGCAGATAGTGCGAGCCCCGCGACCATCCACAGCCGCGCGGCGATGGTGCTCGATATGCTCGCTAGCCGCCGGCGAGCGTTGGGCCGGGTCGGGGCGCCGGGCGAGGGTTCTATGCACGGGTCCAGCATAGCGCGTCGACGGGGAGCATGCTTCGGCCTGACCGAAGCAGCCGCGCTCCGAGTCGGGTATGCTGCTGTCGTGGGCGCGGATCCGAATCTCGCCGTCATCGCAGCCCTGATCGGCGAGCCCAGTCGAGCGGCTATGCTGGTCGAGCTCATGGGCGGGAGGGCGCTGACCGCGTCCGAGCTCGCCGCCAGGGCCGACGTTGCTGCGTCGACGGCGAGCGGCCACCTCGCCAGGCTGCTCGATGGTGGGCTGCTTTGCTGCCTGGCACAGGGACGCTGTCGCTACTACCGACTGGCATCCCCGCGCGTCGCCCGGGTCCTGGCGCACGATCAAGGTCTCCGAGAGATCGGGGCTGGTGATGATGCGGACGGTAACATCCGGGAAGCGCGCGGCCCCCGCGATGGCCAGGGCCTCGTACTGTTTGGGGACGAGGAGCCGAAGCGCGGAGTCGAGCACCTTTCAGCGGTAGACGAGGCCCGACAGTTGCCAGGCCAGCCGGCGACGGAAGGCCGGCACCCGGGACAGCGCGACGAGCGCGGCGTTGCGCAACGGACGCACTGGTGCGGGCACGGTGGCGAGCCGAGTCAGTTGCCTGGCGAAGCGGACCACCTCGTGGGCCACCGGCCGACGGGCAGCCGCGTACGCGTCGAGCACCGACTCCGGCGCTCCGCCGATCACCTCGGTGAGCGCGTTGCCCAACGCGACGGCATCCTGGAGCCCGAGGTTCATGCCCTGCCCGCCGGCGGGGCTGTGGACGTGCGCGGCGTCGCCGGCCAGCAGGACGGGGCCTGATCGGAACGTGTCGGCCACCCGATGGTGGATCCGGAACCGCGAGCCCCAGATGACCTCGGTGACCGTGCCGCGGGATGAGGCCGAGCCGCGCGCGTCGAGCAGCGACTGCAGGAACTCCACGCTGGGCCGTTCGGGCGCCTCGTCGACTGGGGCGACGAGGCGCACGCTGCCATCGGGCAGCGGCGCCCACACCAGGATGCCCGTCTGGGAGAAGAAGAGGATCACCTCGTCGCGCGGCAGCGGGCTGTCGATCCGGACGTCGGCGAGGGTGAACGACTCGCCGGCATCGTCCCCGCCGAAGCCGATGTCGGCCAGCTCGCGGACCGTGCTGTGCATGCCGTCAGCGCCGACCACGTAGCG
This sequence comes from Chloroflexota bacterium, assembly GCA_013695975.1. Lineage (GTDB taxonomy): Bacteria > Chloroflexota > UBA6077 > UBA6077 > JACCZL01 > JACCZL01. The sequence goes on along the minus strand of JACCZL010000506.1, from coordinate 525 downwards.
GGCGCGGACGGTCTCGCCCGCGGCGAAGCGCACGTCGTTCCCATCGATGCCGACGACCCGGTACGGCCGCAGCACCCGGCCGCCGAGGGCCGCGAGCCGGTCGAGCAGTACGGACTCGGTGACTGCCTGGGACACCATCAGCGCGTACGGGTAGGGCGTGGGCAGCTCGTCGAAGCGCACCGGGACCAGCGTGCGGTCCCGGTCGCGGATGGTGAATCGGGCGGCATGGATGCCCTGGGCGACCAGGGGCGCCGCCGCGCCGATGGTGTCCAGCACTTCGAGGGTGCGGGCGTGCACGACCGCCGCCCGCGAGGTGTTGGCGCCTTCGGCCTGGCGATCGACGACAGCCACGTCGACCCCGCGGCCCGCGAGGGTGGCGGCGGCGGCCAGCCCGATCGGGCCAGCGCCGACCAGGTAGCGGGCGCGGACGGTCTCTCCCGCGGCGAAACGCACGTCGTTCCCATCGATGCCGACGACCCGGTACGGCCGCAGCACCCGGCCGCCGAGGGCCGCGAGCCGGTCGAG
>JACCZL010000503.1 GCA_013695975.1 Chloroflexota bacterium | reverse complement strand
CCGATTCCTGATCAGCGAAAGTGAGCAAGAGCCAGCTCCCTTTACACATGGTTGCAGTGTCCGTGAAAAGCTGGGCCGCCTGGTGCTCTGTTACTGGTGGAGTGACGGGTAACGCCGCGTGAGCCTGATGCGGGCACCGTCGGTCGTGAAGCGACGGTCCACCCGCCCCCACGCCGTTCTCTTGGAACTCGGGTCTTCAGGCAGGGCAATTGCATCAAATTCTGTCAACCAAAATGCGTCGACCGGGCTCAATACACTTCCCGTTTGGCCCCGTGACGGTCGCTGGTGCCTTCGCCGTCAAGTGCGTCTCCCCACTATCATCCAGAACAGCGTCGGTCGTGGCGTCCACCGGACCGCAATCAGGCCCAATTGCGCTCAGAAGTGCCGTCACAGGCGGCCGCCTGACTCAGTCCTGGCCAAGTTGACGGAACATGATGCGATTGCCCTGGGTCTTCAGGTAGTTCGCTTGACATGACTCCGGGATGGGCGTAGTCTGGTGGTATCTGGAAGGGGAGGACGAAAGCCATGCCCACCTGGAGGATGAAAGGCCAGTACCTCAAGAACTGCAACTGCGTCGCCTTCTGCCCATGCGACGCCCACGGCGATCCGGCGCCCCACGAGTTCTGCGAGGGGGTCGTGGGGATGCGCATCCAAGAGGGGGACTTCGACGCGACCGACCTAGCCGGGCTGACCTGGGTCGTCGCGTTCCACTTCCCCGGCCCGCTGTACGAGGGCAACGGCCAGGTCGAGGCGTTCATCGACGAGAAGGCCGACGACAAGCAGCGCGATGCCATCGGCCAGATCCTCAGCGGCAAGGTCGGCGGCCCCTGGTTCGAGATCGTCGCCTCGGTGGCGCCCAACTTCCTCGGGGCGCACTTCGTGCCGATCGAGTGGGAGTTCGACAAGGCCCGGCGGCACGCCCGCGTGCGCATTCCAGGCGTCCTCGAGATGACCAACGCGCCGATCAAGATCAAGCCGACCGGCGAAGAGAACCAGATGACCGTCCGCCTGCCCAATGGGGTCGAGTATAAGGAGATGGAGGTGGCCCACGTCGCGATGAAGTCGACGGGAGCCATCAAGTTCGAGTGGCGCGACACGAGCGGCGGCCTAGCCGATGTCGAGCACACCCACGAGGGACTCGTCGCCTGAAGGTGTAGCCGCGCGGGGCGGCTGCGCCCGCTGCGGCCAGGCGTCGGCCGGCAACCCCGTCTTCGAGCTGGGCGGCGAGGGCCGCTGCCTGCCCTGTTCCCTGCGGTATCGACCGATGCTGCGGAGGTCGGCGCTGACGGCGCTCGTCGTCGGGACGGCCCTGGTGGCGATCAACCAAGGGGCAGTCTTGCTGGCGGGCCAGTTCCCGCCGTCGCTGACCTGGCAGATCCCGCTGACGTACGCGGTGCCATTCTGCGTCGCCAGCTGGGGCGCGCTCAGCAACAGCCGCCGCGAGTAACGTAGCCGAAGGGGGGCACATGGTCCGCAAGGAACCGCTCCACCGCGAGCAGCTCGCCATCCTGGTCCTCCTGGTGTTGCTGACCGCTGCGGCGTGGGCGCTGACGCTCACGCAGATGGGCAGCATGGTCGAGCAGCCGAGCATGGGGGGGATGCCGGGGGCCGCGGTCGGCGCACCCGACCCTGGCGTGCGGCTGCTCGTCTACCTCGCGATGTGGACGACCATGATGGCCGCGATGATGCTGCCCGCGGCCGCCCCGATGATCCTGATGTTCGGGACGATCTACCGCGGCAAGCGGGAGCGCGAGGGCGCGTTCGTCCCGACGTGGGTCTTCGTCGCTGGCTACCTGGCGGTCTGGGCCGGCTTCGGGGCCTGCGCCTGGGCCGCGGGCGACTTCGGCGAGGGCCTGGCGCGGGCCTACCCCGTGCTCGGGGAGCTCGGGCCGCGCATCGCCGGCCTGGCGATGGTCGCGGCAGGTCTGTACCAGCTCACGCCACTCAAGGAGCGCTGCCTGTCCCACTGCCGCTCGCCGCTGGACTTCGTCCTGCACCACTGGCGGGCGGGCATGAGCGGGGCGTGGCGGATGGGCGTCGACCACGGGGTCTACTGCGTGGGCTGCTGCTGGGCGCTCTTCGTCCTCCTGGTCGCCGTGGGCCTGGCCAGCCTCCCCTGGATGGGGCTGATCACCTTGATCGTCTGCGCCGAGAAGCTGCTGCCGCGGGGGCGTCTGATCACTGTGGCCGTAGCCGCTGTGCTCCTCAGCCTCGGCCTGCTGACCCTGGCGCGCCCGGATCTGCTGGCGCCGACCATGGGCTGAGGTGGCAAAGCGGCCTGCCAGCCAAGCGGGGCAGACCTCGCCAGATGGATGGTGGCTCTGGCGAGGTCTGAGGCGATCACCTTGCGCCGTGGCGTCTCGGCGCCGAACCGCTCCAATGTCTCGCGCAACGTGGCGCGATGGATTCCCGGCGGCAGATCCTCGCTTTCCCCAAAGTCCGGT
>JACCZL010000497.1 GCA_013695975.1 Chloroflexota bacterium | reverse complement strand
TGCTCAGGGCCGCGTCGGCACACCGTAGCGCGCGAGCTTAGTTGTTGCGCCCGTTGCGGTAGACGCCGAGCCAGGTGTTCTCGACGATCCGCGCGCTGTCGCGGGCGAGGGTCATGACCGAGCCCTGACCCTCGCGGGTCTGGCTCCCCAGACGGTTCAGGGTCTCCTTGCTCTCGCGGCTGGCCAGCTCGGCCTGGTCGAGCACGAGTTGGCTGACCTCGAACCAGCGGTTGCTGGCCTGGAAGACTCCCTCGAGCATGGTCAGGTAGGCCTGCTGAGAGGCCTGGAAGACCTGCTGGGCGGTCGAGACCGTCTGGTCGGCCAGGGCCTTGCTCTGCTCGGTGACGGTGCGCGCGTTCTGGGCGGCGGTTTCGGTAGCGGTAGGCATGTGACTTCTCCTCGCGGGTCGGGGGCGAACAGTGTGCTCGGCCGCCGCGCCCGTTGACTATAGGCATTATACACATAGATGCGCAACGGGTCAAGGGGCATTGGCGCTCGGTCGGTCAGGGCGCTATCCTCGCTACAGCCCCAGAGGATGGAGCAGCGGTGTACGAGCCCTTCAACCCCCCGACCCGCCTCCTGCTCGGCTCCGGCCCGAGCAACGCCGACCCCCGCGTCCTGCGGGCGATGTCCGCCCCGCTGATCGGCCAGTTCGACCCCGAGTTCACCCGCCTGATGGATCGGGTCATGGCCCTCTCCCGCCTGACCTTCCGGACCGAGAACCGGCGCAGTTTCCCGGTCTCCGGCTCGTCCCGATCCGGGCTCGAGGCGGTGATGGCCAGTCTGATCGAGGACGGGAATCGCGTCGTCGTCGGCAACTTCGGCCGCTTTGGCGACCTCTTCTGCGAGATCGGCCGACGCTGCGGCGCGACGGTCGAGTCGGTCGACGTCGAGTGGGGCCGGATCGTCGAGCCTGATGCGATCCGGGCCAGCCTGCGGCGCCAACCGGCCAAGCTCGTCGCGATCGTCCACGCCGACACCTCGACCGGCATCCTCCAGCCGCTCGAGGAGATCGCCCGGGTGTGCCGCGAGTACGATGCCCTGCTGGTGGTCGACGCGGTCCTGAGCCTGGGCGGCTGCGAGGTCAGCGCCGACGCCTGGGGCCTCGACGCCTGCGTCGCCGGCCTCCAGAAGTGCCTCGGCGGCCCCTCGGGGATGGCCCCCCTCACCTACAACGAGCGGGTCGAGGCCGCCCTCCGCCGCCGCCGCGGGTCGCCGCGGACTAACTACCTCGACCTGCTCCAGCTCCAGGACTACTGGGGCCCCGATCGCCTTAACCACCATACTGCTCCAACCAGCATGGTTTACGCCCTCCATGAAGCGTTGCGAATCGTCGAGGACGAGGGCCTCGAAGCCGGCTGGGCCCGCCACCGGCGGGTCAACGACGCCCTGGTCGCCGGGCTCGAGGCGATGGGGCTGGAGCTGTTCGGCGACCGTCGCCACAAGGCCCCGATGATCACCCTCGTGCGGGTGCCGGCCAACGTTGGCGAGGCGGCCGTGCGTCGCCAGCTCCTTGACGAGCACGGGATCGAGATCATGGCCGCCTTCGGCCCGCTGCTCGGCAGCGTCTGGCGAATCGGCTTGATGGGCTACAACGCCCGCCCCGAGAACGTCTTGCGGCTGCTGGCCGCGCTCGAGCACGTCCTCGCGGCCAACGGCTTCGATCCGCCGCCCCGCGCCGGCGTCCGGGCCGCGGCGGCGCACCTCGAAGCACGGCCACGCGAGCTTCAGGCGGCGCCGCGATGAGCCCGTGCGGTCGCCCCTCGCTCTCGACCCACGTCCTCGATACCGAACAGGGTCGACCTGCCGCCGGCGTGCCGATCGCCCTGACTCGGCTCGACGGCGGGCCGTCCGCTCTGCTCGCCCGCGACGAGACCGACGCCGATGGCAGGATCCGTGATTTGGGCGGCGCCGTCATTGAGCCGGGCCTCTACCGGCTCGAGTTCGACGCGGCCGCCTATTTTCGCCGGCAGGGTGGCGATGCGCCCTTCCTGAGCAAGGTCACGATCGACTTCCAGATCGTCGGCGACGGCGGGCACTATCACGTCCCGCTCTTGCTGTCGCGCTACGCCTGCTCCTCCTACCGAGGGAGCTGATGACCGCGGAACCGTTGGCGCCACGGCTACCTCCGATCGAACAGCTCAACCGCCTCGGCGAACCCGACTTCGCGGACCGGCTCACGCTCCTCTTCGAGAGCGCCCCCCGCCTAGCCGCCGCGCTCTCCAAGGAGCGACCCTTTGCTTCGTACGACGCCCTCCTCGACCGAGCCGAAGCGATCGTCGCGGCCCTCCCCGAGCGGGAGCAGGTCGAGATCGTCAACGCCCATCCAAGGATCGGCGAGGACGCCGCCTCGGTGCGCCGGACCTCGGCGCAGTCCTATCGCGAGCAAGGTTACGACCGCGAAGCCGCGCTCGATCGAGAACAGGTCGAGCGAGCCTACCGCGACCTGGACGCGCTCAACCGCGCCTATGAAGCGCGGTTCGGCTTCCGCTTCGTCGTGTTCGTCGACGGCCGGCCAAAGGCCCAGATCGTCGACGTCATGCGGGCACGACTCGACCACCCCCACCAGGAGGAGATGGCGACCGCGCTCCGCGACATGCTCCTGATCGCCCGCGACCGCCTCCGGTCGCTTGCGCCGCCGTAGCGAAGGGTGGCGACCGTCAGCGGAACATGCTCGCGAGCAGCTCGCAGGTCCCGCCAATGACGCCGACGAAGAGGAGCAGGATGCCCAACAGAATCGCCAGGATGTATCGCACGTTGCCTCCCTATAGCGATGCCGGCCGGTGGTGGAGCGTCCTCGCTCCCCTTTGGCAAGGCCGGCGCGCCTCCAGGTCGCTGGTGCACGCCCCGTGCCGCGGGCGCGGCGATGGCAGGCGGCGATCCGGTGAATGAGGATCGCGCCCACGCCCGACGGCCCGGACGGGTCGCCTCCATTCGCTACGGCAAGGCGAACGTCACCCTCTATCGCACCTACGCCCGCCCGCTGTCCGGGCTCAACCCGATCCCCGAGTCCGCCTTTACCGGGCGCAACAACATCCTCTTCGGCGCCGACGTCGACGTCGAGGTCTTCGGGGACAACTTCCTGCCGGCTTACACCCGTGGCGACAACTCGAACGTCGTCGCCACCGACACGATGAAGAACTTCATCCATCGGACGGCGCTCGAGTTCGATGGCGCGACCCTCGAGGCGCTGCTGCACTTCCTGGGGCGCCGCTTTCTCGAGACCTACCCGGAGATGCAGTCGCTCCGCATGCGCGGGCGCGAGCTGCCATTTCCACCCGCGCGGGTTCCCGAAGGGAGCGCGGGCTTTGGCGCGAGCGCCGTCCTGTTCGGCGAAAACCGCGACGACCGTTCGACCGCGACGCTCCACCTGGAGCGTCGCGACTCGGGCCCGATCGTCGTAGACCACCGCTGCGGCCGCGAGGACCTGCGGCTGATCAAGATCACTGGCAGCGCCTTCGCCAGTTTCCTCCGCGACGACTACACGACCCTCCCCGAGGTCCGCGACCGCCCGCTCTTCGTCTACCTCGACGTCTTCTGGCAGTACGCCGACGTGGCCGACGCGGTCTCGCCCGATCCCGCCCGCTACGTCGCCGCCGAGCAGGTCGCCGACTGTGTCCGGGTCGTGTTCCACCAGTTCGTCAGCATGTCGATCCAGCACCTCGTCCACGAGATGGGCCAGCGCCTCCTCGAGCGCTTCCCCCAGCTCGCCGAGGTCACCTTCGAGGCTCAAAACCGCCTCTGGGACACCGCGGTGCGCTCCGAGTCCAACCCGAAGCTCGTCGTCTACACCGACCCAAGGCCCCCCTACGGCAGCATCGGCCTGACCCTCAGGCGGGACTAAGGAGCAGTTCGCTAGATGAGCTTGCAATCACCTCTGACCTCCGACTACGGGCCTGGGCGCGGCTACCAGCGCGGCCTCGAGCACGCGACGGCGCGAGACGCGGAGGACCGGCTACGCGGGTTTCTGGACCGGTTCTACGTTCGGGCGGACCGCATCTACCTGGACGGCAACTCGCTCGGGTTGGCCTCGCGGGACGCCGAGGCGGCGGTGCTCGCGGCACTCGAGGATTGGAAGACGTTCGGGATCGACGGTTGGCTGAGCGGTGAGCGGCCCTGGTTCTCGCTGGCCGAAGAGCTGGGCGCGCTCGAGTCCGAGCTGGTCGGGGCCGGGCCGGACGAGGTGGTCGTGACCGGCTCGACGACCGTCAACCTCCACAGCCTGGTCTCCACGTTTTACCGCCCGAGCGGGACTCGGACCCGCATCCTGGCCGACGAGCTCAACTTCCCCTCCGACCTCTACGCCCTCGAGAGCCAGGTCCGCTTGCGCGGCCGCGACCCGGCCGAGCACCTGGTGCTGGCGAGGAGCCGCGATGGGCGGACGCTTGATGAGAGCGACCTGATCGAGCAGATGACCGACCGGGTGGCGCTGGTCGTCCTGCCCGCCGTCCTCTACCGGAGTGGACAGCTCCTCGACCTGGAACGGCTGACCCGGGCGGCCCGGGATCGCGGGATCACGATCGGCTTCGACTGCGCCCACTCGGTCGGCGCGGTCCCCCACCGGC
>JACCZL010000493.1 GCA_013695975.1 Chloroflexota bacterium | reverse complement strand
AATCGCGCCCCTACCGGCTCTTGCCACGCGCGGTGACGGGCCAGACGATTTCCAGGCGCTCGTTGCGGACGGCAAAGAAGTAGTCGTGCAGGTTGATCGTCGTGTCGCCATGGCTAGGCAGGATTTCGAGCTTGTCGCCCGCCTGGAGCTTGACGGCGCTCGGATCATCCAGCTCGACCAAGCCGTGCTCCTCTGAGAGGCGGGTCAGCGTCGCGCCGGGGACGTCGAGGACCTTCGGCATCCCGAACTCGTGGCTGAGCTGCTTCATACCCAGGTCGGTGATCAGCACCTCCGGCCGCGGGCGGCTGATCATTGTCGTGAGGACGGTCAGGCCACACTCGAAGGGCATGCCGATACTCTTGTACCGACCGTCCATCGTGATGTACGAGCCGGCCTGGATCTCGGTGACGCCGGGATAGGCTCCCGATGTCGCGTAGGTGCCGGTCCCACCCCCGCTCACGATCTCGATCGGGAGGCCGGCCCTTCGGCAGTCGTCGGCGGCCCCAGTCAGGATCTCCATCGCCCCGCGGGCCGCCGCGGCCCGCTCCTCGGCGTCGGGGATGAAGACCGCGAAACCCTCGTAGCCCATCACGCCCGCCAGGCGCAGGTTGGACGCTTCGGCAACGTAGGCCGCCAGTTGGATTGCCGGCTCGCCCCGCTGGACGCCGCAGCGATGGGTTCCATTGTCGACCTCGACGAGCACACGCGGTCTGACCCCCCAGCGGCCGGCCGCCTCGTTCAAGTCACGGACGTTCTGGGGATCGTCCACCGCCACCATCAGGTCGGTGCGCGTGGTCAGGCTCATCAGCCGCTCGATCTTGATCGGCCCGATGATCTGATTGGCGATCAGGATGTCGCGGATGCCGGCATTGGCCATCACCTCGGCCTCGCCAAGCTTGGCGCAGGTCACGCCAATCGCGCCGGCTTCGAGCTGTTTGTAGGCCAGGGCCGGCGTCTTGTGGGTCTTCATGTGGGGGCGGATGCGGGCCGCCTTGCCGCGAAGGAACTCCTCCATGCGCGCGATGTTGCCCTCGATCACGTCGAGGTCCAGGATCAACGCCGGGGTGTCGAGCTCCCACTTCAAAGTCCCGACCGGCTGCACGTACATGATGAACCCTCCCCCCGTAGACGGTAGACGGTAGACGGCGATGGTGCCCGTTCCCTGCCTACTGTCACGGCTTGCGCGCGACCACGACGTTGTGGGCCGCGAAAACGCTGAGCAGCGGATTGGCCTCGACGGCGGCCTCGACGCGGGTCCAGAGTGACATTAGCCCGCGCGGCATAAAGTCCGGCACCAGCCCCACCCGCGCCGCCCGCTCCACCCGCAGGCCGCCCAGACGAACGGCCTCGAGCAGCTCCCAGACGCTGACGAGCCGCTCGTCACCGTGATCCTGCGGCACACGCTTCATCAGAATCGGCCAGTACGGATTGAGCGGGTTGTGGTCCCAGATCAGGACGAACCCGCCCGAGCGCACGACCCGACCCATCTCCGCGATCGTCGCGGCGACCCGCTCGGGCGTCTCCAGGTGGTGCATCGTCGCCACGGACAGGGCCAGGTCAAACACCCCGTCCGCGAAAGGTAGCTCGGTCGAATACGCCGCGTAGACGGCGCCGACGCCTCCCTCCAGCGCCTCCTTGAGCATGCCGGTCGACGCGTCGACGCCGACGACGTCGAAGCCGGCCGACTGGATCCCAGCGGCCAACGCGCCGGTCCCACAGCCGACATCAAGCACGGCCCCCCCACCCGGCAGCAGCTCTTGGACCAGGGCGATCCGCTTGCGCAGGTAATGCCCCGCGACGTGCGGGCTGAAGACCCCATCGTAGTCGTGCGCCACGTGATCGTAGAGGGCCTGCACTCGCCCAGTCACCTGATCGGCGGCCGACGCGAACAGCTCGGGCACGCCGTCGCTGACCGCGTAGCGAGCGCCACACCGAAGGCAACGAAGACCCGTCTCCGATTGCCCGAGGTCCGCATGGCACGCGGGACAGGCCGGAGTGACCGCGGCCGACGGCGCCATCCTCACGCTGCCCGCCGCGCCCGCGCGAGTGGGGGTCGCCAGCCGAACCAGCTCCGCACGCGGTAGCGCACGACCAGCCCGATCATCACCAGCCCGAGGACGAACGCCTTGCGGACGTCGCCGGTCACCGCCGACTCGCCCACCCTGGGCAGGTAGTTCACCGGAATTTGGATGACCTTGAGGCCGAAGAGGAGCGTCAGCAGCATCATCTCGGGACCAAAGGCGCTGCCTCCGACCGTGAAGTAGGGCTCGATGCGCTCGAGGCCCGAACGTCGGATCAGGCGAGTGGTGCAGCCGACATCGGTCAGGTTCGTAGAGTTGAACAAGAGCTCCATCATCTTCGCCACGGCCCAGTTCCCCCATCGCAGGAAGAGGCCCATGTTGGCGCCACGCCAGATGAACATCCGCGCCGTTCGGCTCCCATACACGACGTCGAAGTCGTCGGCATAGGCCAGCAGCTTCAGTGCGTCTCGCCCGAGGAACGTCCCGTCCGGCTCCGAGACGATCAAATACTCGCCGGCCGCTTCCTGCAGCCCACGCCGGATCGCGTAACCGTAACCCTGGCGCGGCTCATGGACCTCGCGGGCTCGCGTCCTAGCGATCTCCTCGGACGTACCCGGCGCCGCGTTGTTGTTGACGACGACCACTTCGTCGACGACACCGGTCTCGAAATACTCCTCGATATTCCGCCGGATCGAGTCGCGCTCGTTGTAGGTGGGCAGGATTACGGACACCGTTCGACCATGCCACATGGTTGCCTATTGTAGAAAGCGACCGGGAGGGCGTCAACGGGCTGTGGTATCCTTCGTGCCGGGGAGATGAGCAGCGTGCGCGGAAAGCCGAAACGAGGACGATCGGTCAAGCCGCGGCCAGCGCCGCCTACGAGCGTTGCCCGCGAGGCACGCACCAACGGTACGGCGGCCTCCGCGAATGGCCCGCGGCGCAAGTGCGTGCTGGTTGTCGAAGACAACGCCAGCATCGGTGGGCTCCTCGTGGCCCTCTTGCGCGAGGAAGGTTACCGCGCCCTGCGCGCCTGGGACGTCCGCGAGGGCATCAGGATCGCCAACGATCGAACCCCGGATCTGATCGTCCTCGACACCAGTCTCCCCTACCGTGACGGCTTTCAGGCCCTCGCCGAGTTGCGGGCCGACGAAAAGACCCGATCGGCCCCGATTGTCGTGGTCGCCGCCAACGGCCTCAAGCTCAGTGCAGACGACGAGCGGGAGGTCGCCGCCCTCGTCAGCAAGCCATTCGATGTCGACAAGCTGCTGAACGTCTTCCGGCGAGTGCTTGGCGATCCGGAGCAAGCCGTCCCCGAGCGCCACTACGACGTCGACGACGTCCACCTCCATAGCTGGTAGCCAGCCACCGCGGCAAGAAGCACGGCCCTAACCAGGCGCCCCGAGAACAGACTGGCTCTCCGCGCGGCTACCGAACTCCGGCCGGATGTCGCGCCGCGATCTCGGATCCAGCTTCGTGACGGTGCGGACTGATCGACTTCAAGTCGCCGCGGTCGTGCGCGCGGGCGCAGTCGGCGCAGCAAAAGCGCTTTCGGTGGCGCTCGACGCGTTCGTCAGTGAGAATCGCATCACAGTGATCGCAGCGCAGGGTTCGGAACATCGCACTCTCCTCCTTCATTGGAGCGCCGCCCAGGTAAGCGGCAGTGCCACGGGCCTCATCGCCCGCCAAAGTCTCGCACGCCCTCAGCCTCGAAGGCAAGCACGAAGCGGGGCATTACGGGCATAGTCGGGAGCGCCAGAGGCGCACCTCCTGGACGGCTATAACGCAAGTGGCGTGCCAACGGGGACAGCCCGTGTAGGGGCTAGTTCCACTTCCAGATCGCCGACGCCCAGCACAACCCGGCCCCGAACGCGCACATCGCCACGATGTCGCCTTCGACGATCCGTCCCTGTTCGAGCGCCTCGCACAGCGCGACGGGAATCGACGCCGACGATGTGTTGCCGTACTTGTCGACGTTGGTAAAGACACGCTCGGGCGGCAGCTCCAGCTTCTTTCGGGCATGCTCGATGATGCGGATGTTGGCCTGATGCGGGATCACCAGGTCGAGATCAGCGGTCGTCAGACCGGCTCGGTCGAGCGCCTCGAGGATCGAGCCGGGAATCACCCGCGTGGCGAAGCGGAACACATCCCGACCGTCCATCTTCAGGAAGTGGGCACGCGCCTCGACCGACTCGTGGCTCGCCGGCTGCTTACTCCCGCCAGCCGGCACGTACAACTTCGGCGCCCCACAGCCGTCCGAGCCGAGGACGAACGACAGCAACCCACCCGGACGGTCGGTCGCCCGCAGCACCACCGCCCCCGCGGCGTCGCCGAACAGGACACACGTCGTCCGATCGCGCCAATCGATCACCCGCGACATGGCGTCGGAGCCCACGACCAGGACGTTGCGCTGCGCGCCGGTCAGGATGAACTGGGCCCCGATCACCAGACCGTAGCCGAAGGCCCCGCAGCCAGCCCCCACGTCGAACGCACCGGCCCGAGTCGCCCCGAGCGCCTCCTGCACCAGCGAACCGGTCGCCGGAAAGCCGGGGTGATCGGGCGTGCCCGTCGCGACGATGATCAAGTCGAGCTCGCCTGCCTCGACACCGGCCATGTCGAGGGCCGGTCGGGCCGCCCGCACCGCCATCGAGCACGTGGTCTCCTCGGGCGCGGCGATCCGACGCTCGACGATGCCGCTCCGCGCCCGGATCCAGTCGTCCGACGTGTCGACCATGCGCTCGAGCTCGTGATTGTCGACGACGCGCTGGGGCAAGTACTTGCCCCAGCCGGCAATTCGCACCGAGGAGTCGCTCACGACGCTGCCTGACCCGGCCAAGCCTCGTCGCCCGATCCCAGCAGCATCAGACGGTCGCCGGCCTGGACCAGAGCGCCAGGCTCGACGAGGATACGGCGCACCACCCCCTGGCGCTCGGCCAAGACCTCGTTGAAGACTTTCATCGTCTCGATCAGCCCGACGACGGTGTTGGGCTGGACCGGGTCGCCCTCGACAACGTAGGGCCGGGCCTCGGGCGACGCGGCTCGGTAAAACACGCCGGTGAGCGGGGCCACGATGGCCTGGTCCGCCCCGTCCCCGCTCGGCGTCGGCACTGGCTGACGAGGAGATCCTCCGCCATGCCGACGCCGCTTGACCCGCAAACGGAAGCCCGGCGCCACCAGCTCCAGCTCGGTCGCATCACTCGCACTGACTCGCTCCAGGATCTCCCGAACCTCGTCCAACCAGCTCGGATCGGACACCGCGCTCAGTCCCGATACCGAGCCACGATCAGCGCGCTGTTGTGCCCGCCGAAGCCAAACGAGTTCGATAGCGCGAGATCCACCTTGCGGGCGCGAGCCTCATTCGGGACGTAGTCGAGATCGCAGGCCGGGTCCGGAAACTCGTAGTTGATCGTCGGCGGGATCACCCCGTCCGCGATCACCTTGATGCAAGCGATCGCCTCGACCGCCCCTGCCGCGCCGAACAGGTGCCCGGTCACCGACTTGGTGGAGCTGATCGCCACGTCGTAGGCCGCCTTGCCGAACACCGACTTGATGGCCTCGGTCTCAGCCCGATCGTTCTGCGGGGTGGACGTCCCGTGGGCGTTGATGTAGTCGACGTCACGCGGCGTCAGCCTGGCGTGGCCGAGGGCCATCTTCATCGCTCGTGCCGCCCCCTCGCCCCCGTCCGGCGGGGCGCTGATGTGGTAGGCGTCCGCCGTGGCGCCGTAGCCAATCAGCTCGGCGTAGATGCGCGCCCCCCGCTGCTGAGCGTGCTCGAGCGACTCGAGCACGACCATCCCGCCACCCTCAGCCATCACGAAGCCATCGCGCTCCTTGTCGAACGGTCGACTCGCCCGCTCGGGCTCGTCGTTGCGCGTCGAGATCGCGCGCATCGCGGCAAACGCGGCCACGCCAATCGGCACGAGCCCGAAGTCACTCCCGCCGGCGAGGACGGCGTCGGCGTCGCCGCGCTTGATCACCGAGGCGGCCTCGCCGATCGCGTGACCGCTCGTCGCACACGCGGAAACCACCCCGAAGTTCGGGCCCTTCAAGTTGAGCGACATCGACACCTGGCCCGGCAGCATGTCGACGATCATCATCGGGATCAGAAATGGGCTGATGCGCTCCGGCCCGCGAGTGAAGAGGACCTCGAACTGCTGAGACAGCACCCCGATCCCGCCGATGCCCGAGCCGGCGACCACGCCGATCCGTTCAGCGTTCTGCTCGGTCACCGTCAGCCCGGCATCCTTGAAGGCTTCGAACGCGGCCGCCAACCCAAGCTGGACGAAGCGGTCCATCCGCCGAGCCTCTTTGGGGCTGGCGCAGGCGGTCGGGTCGAAGTCGTCGACCTGGCCCGCGATCCGCGTGGTCATCGCGGACGCATCGAAGTGGGTGATCGGGCCGATCCCCGACCGTCCGGCCACCATCGCGTCCCAGGTACTCGGGACATCCCGACCAACCGGAGTCACGCAGCCCAGGCCCGTCACGACGACCCGCTTGGTCACGGTCCCACCCCTACCCGAAGGGCCGCCCTCGGCAGCCAGAATTCGCGATATGATACCACCGTTCGCCAAGGCCCTGACTGGGCGCGTTGCCGGTGCCAGTTGGGGCGGCTACACTGCCCGCACTTGCAAGGAGGCTTCAAGCGTGCTCGTCGAGGGGCTCGAGCCGTTGCCGCCGGGCGCACTGGAGTCGCTCAGCCAGGCCAGCACGGCCTCGGTAACCAGCGAGCTGTTCAAGCTCGGGATCCGGCACAGCTTCATGGCCGGCGTCGCGCCGCTCGACCCGACGCGCACCATGATCGGCCAGGCCGTCACCGTGCGCTACGTACCAGCCCGCGAGGACCTCGATACCTTCGAGTCCCTGGCCGAGCCCGCGCACCCCCAACGCAGGGCCGTCGAGACGATCGGCCCGGGTGAGGTGCTCGTTCTCGACGCCCGTGGCGACCTCCGCGCCGCCGTCCTGGGCGAGATCCTGGTGGCCCGTCTGTTGGCGCGCGGGGCGGCCGGCTTCGTGACCGACGGCGCCGTCCGCGACGCCGCCGGCATTCGAG
>JACCZL010000962.1 GCA_013695975.1 Chloroflexota bacterium | reverse complement strand
GACTTCGAGGCCGTCATCGACCTGCTCGAGCGGCGCACACTTGACCTGGGCGGGATCGTGACCCACGAGTTCCCGCTCCAGGAGACGGCCGAAGCGTTCCACTTGCTGGAGTCGCCCGACGCGGCGGTGGGCAAGGTGCTCGTGCGGATGCGCCGCTAGCGGCGGTGTGACCGCGGCAGGTCGCGAGCGGAGAGCGGGCTCACGGCTTGGACTCGGCAGCTCGGTCCAGGCCCGAGGCTGGCGCGCGGCCCATCAGCGGCAGCGCGGCCAGCGCGGCCGCGACCAGGTACGCTGCCGCGGTTGCGAGGAAGACCGAGCGCAGGCTGACCTGGCCGATGAGGCCAGCCAGCATCGGGGAGACGGCACCCCCCAGCATCCCACAGCTTCCAAGCATCGAGAGGGTCACGCCGGATCGTTCAGGCGGGGCGAGGCGGGCCCCCATCGTGTAGGCCAGACTCATGCTGCCGCCGGCCAGTAGGCCAAGCACCACTCTGAGCACCACCACTTCCGGCCAGCCGCCGGCCAGCACGAGCGGGACCGAGAAGACGGCGCCGCCGATCAGGGCGATGATGAGCAGGCGGCGGGTATTGTCCGGGCGGGCCCACCGACCGTAGAGCATCGAGGAACAGGCGGCGGCGACCGCCCCGGACGCGACGACGAGGCCGGTGATCGTGGCGAGCTGCGCCGACGGCGTGCCCAGCTCGACCAGGTAGAGCGGCAAGATTGGCGGTAGCGAGCGATCGGCGAACCGGGCCACAAAGAGAATCACGAGCGCCCCAACGAACCCCGGGATCGCGAGCAGACCGAATGCCGAGCCACGCGTAACCGCGGGCCTGGTACCGGCACCAGGCCGCTCGGCCGCGCCGGCGTCGCTGGATTCCTGGACCAGGAAGTAGAGGAGCGCCGCCGGCACGATGAGGAGCAGGCCGGTCAGGAGAAAGTTGGCGCGCAGCCCGAATGCGTCGGAGATCACCCCGCCGATCGTCGGGCCGATCGCCATCGGCGCGAGCTGGGCAGCCTGGACCAGGCCGATGGCCTGGGCCATCCGTTCGCGCGGGCCGATCGAGACCGCCAGGGCCATCGCCATCGAGGTGAAGCCGGCGAACAGGCCCATCACGACCCGGGCCGCGAGGAGCCAGTACACGTCTGGGACGAAGGCGATGGCGAACTGCATCACGCTGATGATCACCAGCGCGCGCAGGACCATCGGCTTGCGACCGTAACGATCGGCCAGGGACCCCCAGAAGGGTCCCATGATCGCGGCGCAGAGTGGGGCGACGCCCACCACCAGACCAGACCAGAAGGCAGCCTCGGCCAGGTCGCTGACCCCGAGCTCGCGGACATACAGCGGCATGAAGGGCTGGGTCAGGTCGAACCCGACGTGGGCCAGGGCGACCGTGAAGACGACGACGTACTGATCGCGCTGCCAGGGCTCGACTGGTCGGAAGCGCGGTCGTCGTGAAAGCCAGAAAGGCACGGCACAGCCCCGGACACACAGAATCGAGCGAAGGAGAAGAGAAAGCGAACCCTCAGCCGCTCAAGTTCTAGGCGGCTGTTACGGTTTCATTGCTGGGTGCGGATAGATACACCTGTACACCCCCGGGGAGCCCGCCGCCATGGTCATGGCTTCACTCATCCGAGGGGTGTTCGGGGACGAGCTCGCGCGCTGATACTGCCATTCCGCGCTTTCGGGGACCTGCTCGTGCTCGAGCTCGTACACCGTCGTGTAGCCGACCTCGCCCTCGAAGACGCGGAAGCGGCGGGCATAGATGACGCCCGGCACCTTGCGGTAGCCGGGGATGTACTCGCCGTTGTACCAGGCGTTCCACTCGGCATCCACGCTGTCAGACACCGACATCCGGCCGATCTGGAGACAGGGGGCCATCCCCCGGTCGGTCTGCTCCGGGACATCCGGATAGATCTGCTGCCCCACGATGCGGGTGAGATTCTTGCCAACGACCCTCGGGGACATGCGGTGCTCCCAGGGCCCGATTGAGCGGTCCTTGAACTCCGGCCTTTGAAGCGCGTCGACGCTCTCGAGCTCGTACGCGGCGAGATACCTGGGGCCGCCCTTCGTCGCGACATAGCGCGCCGCGTCGAGGAAGCCCGGTAAGGCGAGCAGCTCCGGCAGATGCTGCGTGTTGTACCAGGCGTTGAATTCCTCGTCGTCCTTGGGGTCGACGAGGTCGGTGTACACCAGAAAGATCGCCCGCCCCTTCTTCGCCATAGCTCGTCCTCCTCGGTCCGATCCGCTCCATAAGTTTGCACAGGATCATACGTCTTCGGGCCGGGGAGTAGAGGGCCGAGGGCCGCATGCCCTATCCTGTGGTTCTCACAGGGTGGTTCGCGAGACGGAGCACCGACGCGATCCGGCCAGCAGGGAACCCGCGGCGAGCGGTGCGCGGAGGCACAAGGGCGTGACGATGACCGAGAGCGCGATCGGGCGGCTGCTCGACGCGACGCGAGCCATCCTGCCGCTGGTGCGAGCGAGCGCCGACGCGGCCGAGCGGGAGCGGCGGATGTC
>JACCZL010000457.1 GCA_013695975.1 Chloroflexota bacterium | reverse complement strand
CGGCGACGGCTAGACGAAGCAATCGAACGGCGGCGAAGAACTCGACACGATACGTGAGAGCTTTTCGCTCACCCACTCCAGGTTAGGCGCCACAGCGCTAAGCGCCGGGTACCGGAGACGTATCATGTCGAGAGCGTAAGTCTCCTGACCGACCGATAGGGACGGACGGGGAAGCCGCCGACGCTTGTGAGCGGACTCAGGGCCTTGGCATAGGCCAGAGTGGAGGAGAGATGACGTCGGATCGCACCATCCCCTTCGAGGAGCTCGAGGAGCTACCGATCGAGGCGTTGCGCGGTCGGCGGGGCACCAAGTGGAACCGCTATCCGGCCGACGTGCTGCCGGCCTGGGTCGCCGACATGGATTTCCCGGTGGCCGAGCCGGTCCAGCGGGCGATCGCCGAGTTGGTCGAGCAGCGGGACTACGGATACGGCGCGCGGACCGGCGAGGTGAGTCTCGAGGCGGCGTTCGCCGAGCGCATGGATCGGACCTTCGGTTGGACGGTCGACCCCGAGCTCGTCCAGCCCGTTGCCGAGCTGATCCAGGCGCTGTTCGCGCTGGTGCTAACGTTCAGCGAGCGTGACGACGGCGTCGTCATCCAGACCCCGATCTACCCGCCCTTCCTCACGACTCTGGAGCAGACCGGCCGGCGCCTGGTCGACAACCCCCTCGCGGATGACGGGGCGCGGTTCGTGCTCGACGCCGAGGACCTGCGCCGGAAGGTCGACGATCGAACCCGCATGCTGCTCGTGTGCAACCCCCACAACCCGTCCGGACGGGTCCTCGAGCGCGCCGAGCTGCTGGCCCTCGCCGAGCTGGCGGTCGAGCGAGACATGGTGATCGTCTGCGACGAGATCCACGCCGATCTGATCTACCCGGGTCGTCGACACGTCCCCATGGCGACGCTCGGCGAGGAGATTGCCGCTCGAACGATCACGATCACCTCGGCGACGAAGAGCTTCAACATCCCCGGGCTCCGCTGCGCGGTGATGCACTTCGGCTCATCCGAGCTGCGCGAGCGCTTCAGGCGGGTTATCCCTGACCGCCTGCTCGGGCAGGTCAACGTGGTCGGCGTCGACGCGACGGTGGCCGCCTGGCGGCAGGCACAGCCATGGCTCGACGCTGTGATGGTGCGCCTGCTGGCGAACCGCGATCGGGTCGGTCGCTTCGTCAGGGACGAGCTGCCCCAGATCCGGCACTACACGCCCGAGTCGACCTACCTGGCGTGGCTCGACTGCCGCGCACTCGACCTGCCCGAGGCGCCCTACCACTTCTTCCTCGAGCGGGCGCGGGTCGGCCTCAACGACGGCGCCGACTTCGGCCCGGCAAGCCAGAGCTGCGTGCGACTCAACTTCGCGACCTCCGAAACCATCCTCGACGAGGTGCTCGAACGCATGGCCGAGGCGGTCCGCGCCCGCCGCTGACTGACGACCCGACTGCCAACCGCGCAGGGCGGACCGCCGCGCCTCGGGCTTTCGATCTCGTGCGGCCCCGCTCCCTCTATGCCCGATAGGCTGAACCATGCCGAGGCCTCCTTGAGTGCAACCGACACTCAGAGGCCGCGCAGGTTGGGGTCGAGGAAGTCGCGGAGGCCGTCGCCGACGAGGTTGGCGCCGAGGACGGCCAGGGAGATCGCGATGCCGGGGACGGTGGCCAGCCACCAGGCGTTGCTGAGGTAGTCGCGGCCCTCGGCGAGCATCGATCCCCATGAGGGTTGGGGCGGCTGGACGCCCAGGCCGAGGAAGGATAGGCCCGACTCGAGCAGGATCATCGTCGCCACCTGGACCGTCGCGATCACCAGGATCGGGGCCTGGGTGTTCGGCAGGACGTGGCGGACGACGATCCGCAGGTCCCCCGCTCCGAGCGCCCGCGCCGCCTGGACGTACTCCTGGTGCTTGAGCGAGAGCACGCTGGCGCGGACCGTCCGCGCGTAGACGACCCAGCCGGCCAGGACGAGCACCCCGACGAGCGCGGTTGGGCTGGTCCCGACGACCGCGATCACGGCGATCGCCAGCATGATCACCGGAAACGAGAGCTGGACGTCGACCACCCGCATGACCACGTCGTCGACCCACCCACCGGCATAGCCGGAGACCAGCCCGAGCGTCACGCCCAGCAGCGCCGAGCAGACGACGGCCAGCGCCGCGAGCGCGAGCGAGATCCGCCCGCCGTAGAGCAATCGGCTCAGGATATCGCGGCCCAAGTTGTCGCTGCCGAGCAAAAAGGCCGAGTCATAACCCAGGATCGCCGGCGGCTTGACGCGCGTCGAGAAGCCGGTCTTGAGCGGGTCGGCCGGCGCCAGGAGCGGGGCGAAGACGGCCGCCAGGACCAGGGCCAGCAGGACCGTCCCACCGACCAGGATCAAGGGGTTGCGCCGCAGATGCCTGACGAGTGACGAGCGGCGAGC
>JACCZL010000447.1 GCA_013695975.1 Chloroflexota bacterium | reverse complement strand
GCATTCGCGCACGGGCCACTGACTAGGCCAGACCCGATGCGCGAATGCTTCGCCCCTACAAACCGACCGAGCAATCTGGGCAGGCCGGATCGACGGTTACAGGCGCTTCGGGTCGCCGACGGGCGGGGCGGCTGGGCGGCTCGGCTCGCGCTGCCAGTCGGCGAGGGCGCGGCGGTGGCCCTGGAAGGCGAGTTGGTCGGGCAGGCCGTCGCGGGGGAAAAAGGCGAGCGCGATCGCGTCGTCGCCGGCGCTCGGCTCGCCGCCGACGATGCGGGCGCCGTAGACGGCGAGATGGGAGACGTTGCGCGGGTCGTCGGTCCCGAAGTAGAGGCCCCAGAGGCCGGTCAGCTCGACGTCGTAGCCGGTCTCCTCGCGGGCCTCGCGAACGGCGCATTCCTCGGCGAACTCGCCGTACTCGACGTAGCCGGCCGGCAGCATCCACTGGCCCTGAAAGGGGTCATGGGCCCGCTGGACGAGCAGGATGCCCTCCGATCCCTCGACGGCGACGGCCGCGCCGAGGGCGTTGCGGGCGTAGTAGACCCAGCCGCAGACGGGGCAGATTGGGCGGTCGCGTCCGCCCCGCGGCTCGACGCGAAGTGGGCCACCGCAGCGGGCACAGAAGTCGGGACGCCCCGGGTCGGCGTAGCCGCTCGGGTCGGAGTGGCTCGTGACCTCACACATCCGGTTTGATCCCAACGTTCTCGCGTATCTCGACCTTCTGGGGAGGTTAGCAGGGCGCGATGAATCGCGCCCCTACGATCCTCTTCGCTCATTGCCGCGCTCGAGGAAGCGGGCGATGCCGGCGAGGGCGTCGGGCGTGAGGGCGCAGAGGGTGCTGAGGTCGCGGGCGTAGGCGAGGCCGCGCGGGAGCTCGAGGTCGGGCAGGACCCAGGCGATCCGCTTGGTCATGGCGAGGGCGGAGGGGCTCAGGGCGGCGAGCTCGTCGGCCTGGGCTCGGACCGTCGCCTCGAGCTGGTCGTGCGGGACGACGCGGTTGATGAGCCCGATGGCGAGGGCCTCGTCGGCCTGGATGCGCCGTCCGGTCAGGGCCAGCTCGAGCCCGACGCGGAAGGGGGCCAACCGGAAGAGCAGCGCCATGACCATGCCCGGTGCCAGGCCGAGCCGAACCTCGGGATAGCCAAACTGGGCGCGATCGGAGGCGATCACGATGTCGCAGGCGGTCGCCACGCCGCAGCCGCCGGCCAGGGCGTAGCCGTTGACCATCGCGATCGTCGGCGGCCGGGCGGCGAGGAGGGCGCGGTAGACCTCCTCGATCGCCCCGAAGTGGGCGCTCGTCGCCACTGGGTCGCCGCTCTCCGCTGCCTGGAGGAGTCCGTCGAGCCTGGCACCCGCGCAGAAGGCGCTGCCAGCGCCAGTGACGACGATGACGCGAACGGCCGAGTCGTCCGACGCCGCTCCGACCTCGGCGACGAGCGCCCGCGCCAGCTCCAAGTCGAGGGCGTTGCGGCTGTCCGGACGGTTGAGGACGAGGCGGGCGATGGCGCCCTCGCGACTCGCCAGGACCGACGGCTCGCTCATATTCGTACTACCTACTCCGTCGTGTACGCGAGGCGCGCGGCCGTCTCTTGCGTGGCGAAGCGAGCCCAGAGATAGCGGCGCACGCCGTCATAGTACCAGCCTTCGGGAGCGGCTTCGAAGGCGTCCCAGGTGGGTAGGGGCGTGAGGGTCTGGAGGCTGCCGCGATCGAGGGTCACCTCGGAGGGAGCACTCGGGGCCTTGATCCGCAAGACGTAGCGCTCGCTCGCCGGACTGGTCTCGAGGGTCACGCCGCCGCCGTCGCTCCGGGCGCGGAGCGTCAGGGCACGGTCGTGGTCGGGGTGATAGGTTCGCTCGCTCTCGCCGTCCGGGTAGACCAGGAGCGTCAGGTGCTCGCGCGAGGCGGGGCCGCCGTGGCCGGTCTCGCTGTCGTCGACCTGCATCGGGATGATCGCGCCAGCGCGGATGAAGAGGGGCATCCGCTGGACCGAGCCGCCGTGGCGCACGATCTCGGGGCCGCTGACCACGCGGTCGTCGTTCCAGTAGTCGTGCCAGCGGGCGCCGGCCGGCAGTGCGACGTCGCGCTCGTTGTCGCGGGTCACGATTGGGGCGACCAGGAGGTCCTCGCCGAGGGTGTACTGGCGACCCTTGCGATCGACGTCGCGGATGATCGGTCGGCCGGTCTGGTGGGCGAGGACGCCGGCGCTGTAGAGGTACGGCACGAGCTGGTGGTGGAGCTTGGCGTAGTAACGGTAGGCGTCGACGACGTCGGCGTCGAGCTCCCAGGGGCGGTGCTCGCCGC
>JACCZL010000953.1 GCA_013695975.1 Chloroflexota bacterium | reverse complement strand
AGGCCGAGCTGCGCCCGCCACTCCGAGGGAAGCCGATCGTCGCGGAGCAGCGCGCGGCGGACCGGCTCGGGCGCCGCGCTGTAGAGTCGGCGGGCGTCGTCGGTCGAGCCGCTCGCCAGGTAGAGCGCCATCGCCGCCACGATCTCTCCGCGCGCGTGCAGCGCGAGCGCCGTTTCCCGAGCTCGCGGGCCAAGTCGGCGACGAAGCTCGGCCGTATCGAGGCAGCGCACGACAGCGCCGCGGATCGCCGCGGGCACTCGGTACCCGGAGACGTCACCGATGATCAACGGCGATCGGTCGGCGATCTCGACCAGCTCTCGCTCGGCAGCGTTCGGGCTCGATGCTGTCGCCACTGCGAGCATTTCAGGGTCGAGACGCTCGAGCACGGCCGCGAGCTGGACGAGCTCCCGTTGTCCAGGCGGCAGCTCGGCCAGCCGCTCGGACACCCAGCCGTCGAGCTCGCTCTGCAGCTCGCCGAGCGTGGCGCGCGCCGCCGCGAGCTGGCGGCTGACCGCGGCGCTCAGCCGCAGGAGCAGCTCCGGCTCTGCCTGGAGCAGAGGCTGGAAGCGTGCCCGCGGGAGGACCCACACCAACAGGGGTGTGCGAGCGACGACACTCGCCGAGCGCGGCTCGTCGGTCAGCAGCGCAAGCTCGCCGAAGACGTCGGGCGGCACGAGCGTCCCGATCGCCGAGCCGGCGACCCGCCGCTCGGCGGTGCCGGATCGTAGGATGTACAGCGCATCGCCTCTGCCGCCCGCTTCGAAAACGACCTCGCCGGCTGGTACCGCGCGGTCTTCGAGGACGGCGGCCAGCTTCGCACGGTCGATCGGGGTGAGGGAGGCGAACAGTGGGGACGACGCCAGGATGGCAGCGGCGTCGCGCGGATCGCTGGCTTGCTGGGCGGGGTCGTGGATGCTCCGCATACACTGTCACGGTACAGGACTGATGACCGCGAATCACATCGGGGCGCGAGGAGAGGAGGGCTTCATGGGAATCTGGGAGCGGCTGAAATCCGCGCTTGGAGGCGGGAGCAGCGGTGGGTCCGACCGCGACGGGCTGTACCTGTACGTGCGCTGCGGCCGCTGCGGCGACGTCGTGCGGGTGCGGGTCAACCTGGCCAACGAGCTCCAGCAGGACTTCTCCGACAGTGGCGGGATCTCCGGCTACGCGCTCCGCAAGGTCGTGATCGATGCCACCTGCTTTCGGCCGATGCCGGTCGACATGACCTTCGACGCCGGCCGACGCGAGCTGTCGCGCGAGATCGAGGGCGGCGAGTTTGTCGATCAGGAGGCCTACGAAGCGATCCGAGCGGCGCGCTCCGATGCCGACGAGGGGCGGGCGGGGTCGTAGGGGCGGGGATTCCCCGCCCTGGCTGGCGGCCGAGAGGGCGGGGAAACCCCGCCCCTACAACGAGGGACGCGTTCGGGCTATCCTGCGCATATGGGGCCTGAAAGCGCTGGAGCGCTCAGCATCGACTCGCCGCGAGCGCTGGCGCGGTTGATCACCCGCGTCGAGCGGGGCGGATCGGAGGCCGAGGCGGTGATGCGGCAGCTCGGGCCGCGGCCGCTCACGGGCTGGACGATTGGGATCACCGGTCCGCCCGGCTCCGGGAAGAGTACGCTCGTCGACCGCCTCACGGCGACCGCGCGCGCGGAGGGCCTCACGGTCGGGATCATCGCCGTCGACCCCTCGAGCCCGTTCAGCGGTGGGGCGATCCTCGGCGACCGGGTCAGGATGCTGGGTCACAGCGGGGACCGGGGCGTCTTCGTTCGGAGCATGGCGGCGCGCGACAACCTCGGTGGTCTCGCCCCGACCAGCCGCGACGCCGCCCGTCTTCTCGACGCCTACGGCTTCGATGTCGTGATCCTGGAGACGGTCGGCGTCGGCCAGAGTGAGCTGGATGTGGTCAAGGTCGCCGATACGGTCGCCGTCGTGGCGGTGCCGGGCCTGGGCGACGCCGTGCAGGCCCTCAAGGCCGGTATCCTTGAGATCGCCGACGTGTTCGTGGTCAACATGGCCG
>JACCZL010000389.1 GCA_013695975.1 Chloroflexota bacterium | reverse complement strand
CCGATCGCGTCCTCCGCTTCGACGTGCCGAACGACTGGACGGCGATCCCCGGGACCGACTCGTTCGTGTTCCACGACCTGCCGCCACCGGACGACAACTGCCGGCTGGAATCCTCGATCCTGCACCTACCGCCCGGGCTGGACTGGAGCGGACTGCGATTGACGGATGTGCTGCGAGGGCTCCTGGAGCTCGATCGTCGGGGCGTGATCGCCAGAGGCGAGATCGTCCAGGAGCAGCGGCCCAACTTCGAGCTCGTCTGGGCCGAGACCTGCTTCATGGACCCGATCGAACATCGCCCAGCCCGCACCCGCACGTGTGTCGCCCGCGGCTCGGATGTCCAGCCCGTGATCACGATGGACTTCTGGGACTCGGATGCCGCCTGGTGTACCCCAGTCTGGGACGTCGTGCTCCGCTCCCTCCAGGTCGGCACGATCGTCAAGGACCCGTCCCGCCGCGACCCGGGCTGAGCCGTCGCGGCGATAGCGCGGGTACCTCCAACGTGATTAGGCTGAGCCAGGTTTCCACCGACTGGATCTAGCGCGTGGCTCTCCTGCTGGTGGGCCTTCTCGCCAAACTCGGCGGACTATCGCTCACCGGGTCGGTGCTCCGGCGTCGCTTCCACTGGGCCGGGCCGCTGACGTAGAGGTCGCCGCCGTGCAGATCGTTGACGACCACGGCCGGGAAGTCGACCACCTCCAGCCGCAACACCGCTTCCGGGCCGAGATCGGGATAGGCGATCACGTCCGCGCGGTTGACCTGCTCGGCGAGCAGGGCCGCCATGCCCTCGACCGTGCCCAGGTAGACGCAGCCGTGTCGGCGCATGCTCTCCTGGACCGCCTGGGAGCGGTAGCCTTTGCCCAGCATGACTCGGAGGCCCCGCTCGATCAGCATCGGCGCGTAGGGGTCCATCCGCGAGGCGGTGGTCGGGCCGCACGAGCCGATCGGCCGGCCGGGCGGGGCCGGCGTCGGTCCCATGTAATACAGCGCTTGCCCGGCCGGGTCGAACGGCAGCGGTCGCCCCTGGGCCAGCTCCTCGGCCATCCGGGCGTGGGCCGCATCGCGCGCGACGTAGAGCACGCCGGAGAGGGCCACGATGTCGCCGGCGCGCAGGGTCTGGAGCTGCTCCGTCGTCAGGGGCGGGCAGAGCCGATGGGTCGCATCCTCGGCGCTGAATCGGGCGTGGCCGCCGTCTGGGTCGGCCGTCACAGCTCGCCCGTCGCCACCCGGTGCGAGTGGCAATCGAGGTTGACCGCGACCGGCAGGGCGGCGATGTGTGTGGGAAAGGTCTCCACGTGGACTGCCAGGGCCGTGACGCGGCCACCGAAGCCGGCCGGGCCGATCCCCAGGTCGTTGATCCGCTCCAGCAGCTCGCCCTCAAGCTTGGCGACGGCGGGGTCGGGGTGTGGCTGGCCGGAGCGGCGGAGGAGCGCCTTCTTGGCCAGGAGCGCCGCGCGATCGAACGTGCCGCCCAGCCCCACTCCGACCGTGACGGGGGGGCTGGCCTTGGGACCGGCCCGCCGGACGACGTCGACGACGAAGTCGACCACGGCGGCCGGGCCCTCGGCCGGCGTGAGCATTGCCAGCGCGCTCATGTTGTCGCAGCCGCAGCCCTTAGCCAGCACGCTCAGGCCCAGGCGATCCCCGTCGACCAGATCGATATGGAGGAAGGCAGGGGTGTTATCGCCGGTGTTGCGGCGGTCCAGCGGACCGGCGACGATCGACGGCCGCAGGTAGCCGTCGGCCCAGGCCCGCCGCACGCCCTCGTCCACGGCGGCCTGCAGGCTGCCACCGACCAGGTGGACATCCTGGCCCAACTCGCAGAAAACGACCGCGTAGCCGGTGTCCTGGCAGATCGGCCGGCGATCGCGGGCGGCGAGGTCGGCGTTGTCGAGCAGGCCCCGCAGGACGGCGCAGCCGAGCGGCGACTCCTCGGCGTCCAGCGCGCGGCACAGGGCTGCCCGATGGTCCTCACGCACCTCCAGGCTCGCCCGCAGCGCGAGGTCGCGCACCAGCCGGACTACTCCGTCGAGTCCGATCTCCCGCACGGCCGAGGGTGATGCGCCCGTTATCGTCCTGTCGCCGTCCACGTTCTCAGCGCCGTGGTCCCGTCTCTGGCAGGAGCAGGATGAACGGTAGTGGCAGCAGCGACAGCAGCATGCTCGTGGCCAGGGTGGGGCCGAGCCCGACCGCGTCGGCGATGAAGCCGACCGCCACGGTTGCCACGATCGTGCCCTCCAGTCCGAGGAACATCATGATGCCCATCGCGGCGCTGCGATTGTCAGGCAGCAGCTCCTGAATCAGCGCCATCTGGACCGGGCTCGCGGCAAACGCGGCCAGCCCCGCCGGCACGAGCAGGGCGAGCTGCCAGGGCCCTTCGGGGAGCAAGAAAACGCCGAAAAGGGTCGGTCCGGCGACGGCCGTGCTGACCACCAGGATCTTGCGGCGGCCGAGATGGTCAGACAGCGTGCCGCCAATCAGCGCGCCGGCGGCGCCGGCCAGCTCGAAGACCGAGATGGCCAGCGCGGCGAACGTCAGGCTCCCGCCGAGGTCGGTCACGTAGGTCGGAAAGAAGAACGTGAAGCTGGCGCTGCCCAGGTTACGGAGGACGATGATGATCCCTAGTATCGCCAGGCCACGCCGAACCTGCTTCATCGCGGTCCAGAGCCCGGCCGGCGCCGACTTGAGCTGGAGGCGTGGTCCCCGTCCGATCCGCCAGTAGAGCAGGAGCGAGGCGAGGATCGCCGGACCGACCGCGACCCAGGTCCCCTCCAGCCCGAACGTCTCGACGCAGGCCACGACGAAGAGCGGCCCGACCGCGCGACCGAGCTCACCACCAGTCATCCAGAACGCGGTGCCGCGGCCCCAGTATCTGCCGCTCAGGCGGGTCACCTGGGCCCCGCCAGCCGGATGGAAGGCGGCATGGCTCAGTCCGGTCAGGCCGAGCAGCAGCATCAGCGCGAGATAGTTCGGGGCCAGGCCGAGCAGCCCCATGCCGAGCGCCGTGACCGTCGGCGCCAGGATGACCCAATACCGCGGGTCGCTGCGATCGGCCAGCATGCCCAGGAATGGCTGGATCAGGGCCGACCAGCGCAGTACGCTGACGAGCACGCCGGCCGCTCCGAGCGTGAGCCCGAACTTGGCGATCAGCAGCGGGAGGAGCGCGCCGAGGAAGGCCGGGTAGGTGTCGTGGACGAAGTGGGCCAGCGACATCGTCGTGATCGCGGCGGTGTCGAACGTTCCGGATTGGGTAGTCGAGGCGTCGGCTCGCGACGGTCTCGCGATTGTCCCGGCCATGGGCTCTCCTGCACGGCGTGGCGACGCAACGATAGCACGCCGTCGTCTGCCCTGGGTGGCAAGATCGCGCCATGCCCCGAACGCGGTAGCATGCCGTACTCTTACTGGGAGCGTGACCATGATCGCCGAGACCGTCGTCGACACCAACGTCCTGCTCGCCTCCTTGCTGGAGAGGGTCGGCCTCTCGCGGCCCGCGGAGGGCGAGGTCAGCATCAGCGGCCGTGATCCAGTCTGGGCAGCGAAGTACCCGGTCGGCGAGGCGGCGGCGGTGGTCCTGGCGGCGGTCGGCGTGGCGGTCAACGACTTGTGGGAGCTTCGGACCGGCCGACGCCAGCGCGTGCGGGTCGACGTGCGGCGAGCGGCGGCCTCGTTGCGCGGGCACGCCTTCCAGCATCTGAACGGCGCCGAGACGCCGCGCGTGGCGTTCCCAGAGCTGGCCTACTCAGACCTCTACCGCTGCCGCGATGGCCGCTGGATCCAGCTCCACGGCGGCTTCCCGCACCTCGGTCAAGGCACCAGCAAAGTCATTGGGTCCGCGCACGAGCCGGCCTCGATCGCCGCGGCCGTGGCGCGCTGGGACGCCCAGCCGCTCGAGGACGCCCTCGCCGCCGCGGGCATGTGCGGGGTGATGGCTCGGAGTGGGGAGGCGTGGCGAGCGACGGCGCAGGGGCGGGCGCTGCTGCCGCTGCCGCCCGTCGAGGTGGTCAAGATCGGCGATTCCGACCCGGAGCCGTTGCCGGCCGGCCCCCGCCCGCTGGCCGGCGTGCGGGCGCTCGATCTGACCCGCGTCCTGGCCGGGCCGGTCAGTGGGCGGACGCTCGCCGAGCACGGCGCCGAGGTGCTCCATATCACCGCGCCCCACCTGCCCAGCGTGCCGCCCTACGTCCTGGCGACCAACCCCGGCAAGCTCTCGGCCTACCTGGACCTGGACGACTCCGACGACGCGGATCGGCTCCTGGGCCTGGTGGCCGACGCGGACATCTTCACCCAGGGCTACCGGGTCGGCGCGCTCGATCGGCGCGGCTTCGGGGTGCAGGACCTGGCCCGGCGCCGGCCCGGCCTGATCTATGTCTCGATCAGCTGCTATGGGCCAGTCGGTCCCTGGCAGGATCGGCCGGGCTGGGAGCAGCTCGGCCAGAGCGCCACCGGCCTCGCGATGGGTCAGGGCAGTCCGGAGCGACCGGAGCATCTGCCGGCCCAGGCCTGTGACTACACGACCGGCTACTTCGCCGCGCTGGGCGCGCTGGTCGCCCTCGGTCGGCGGGCGCGTGACGGCGGCAGCTACCACGTCCGCGCCTCGCTCTGCCAGACCGG
>JACCZL010000951.1 GCA_013695975.1 Chloroflexota bacterium | reverse complement strand
CCGAGAGTTCTCCGACATCGGGCGGTTGGTCGACCTGAAGCGCCGCCGCGGCCTGACGATCAGTCTCGGCCTCCCGGCCCACAACGCCGAAGGCACGATCGTAGGTGTGCTCAAGGCGACCCACGGCTTGCTCCAGCAGGAATATCCATTGCTCGACGAAGTCGTGGTGCTCGATCGGGGCTCGACGGACGGCACTCGGGAGGCTGCCGCGGAGCTGGGAGTGACAGTGCATCCGATCGATCGAGGCCGGCGGCGGCAGCGGGGTGTGACTGAGTTCGGCACGGCGCTCTGGAAGAGTCTGCGGGTGCTCCGAGGCGACTTGATTGTGTGGCTGGACCCGTCGATCCGCAACCCACACCCGCGCTTTGTGTATGGGGTACTCGGCCCGCTGCTGAGTAGCCCCGGGCTGGCGTACGTGTTGGGCTTCTCCTGTCGGTCGGGAGATTCTCGGCCCGACCAATCGATCGGCGGGGACGGGGTGACCGAGCTCGCGGTGCGGCCGCTGCTCAATTTGCTGGCTCCCGAGCTGGCGGGGATCATTCAGCCCCTCTCCGAGCAACGGGCCGGACGCAGGGACGTCCTCGAGCAGGTGCCGTTCTTCAGCGGACGTGGCGTCGAGGTCGGACTCCTGCTCGACGTACACGCTCGGGAAGGCTTGCGCGGCATCGCCCAGGTCGACGTGGGGGAGCGCGTCCAGCACGAGGGCGATGGACGGGACCCGCTGCCGACCGCCCACGCCGCCCTGCGAGTGCTCCTGCGCCGACTGGGCCAGCGCCAGGGCTTGGATCTGTTGGACCGCGACAGGCTGGGCCTGACCCGGATCCGCTGCGAAAACGGTGAGTACTTCCTCGACGTCAGGGACGTCGCCGAGGAGGAGCATCCGCCAATCCGCTCGTTGTCGGCGGATCGCCGAGCGAGACGGAAACCGTAGGGGCAGGCCCGCGTGCCTGCCCTTCTCTCCGCGACGCCGCAAGGCACCCACACGGGGGTGCCCCTACGAAGCAATCGTGGGCCTCCGGTCCGCCCAGGGCTGGGCGGCCTCGAACGCGGCGGCGGCCTGGAAGACCAGTGCCTCGGCGAAGCGGGGGCCGATGATCTGGAGGCCGACCGGCAAGCCAGCCTCGCTCCAGCCGCACGGGACGGTCGCGGCCGGCTGGCCGGTCAGGTTGAACGGGTAGGTAAAGGGGCTCCAGCCGAGGGTCGGGCCGTAAGTCCGCTCGGAACGGTCGGTGCCGAAGGCGATGTCGGCCATGGTTGGGGTGAGCAGGAGGTCGTAGCGCTCGAAGAAGGCTCCCATGATGGCCGAAAGCTCGAACCGTTGGGCCCGAGCCCGAGCGGCGTCGAACAGTGTCCGCTCGGCCATCATCTCGACTGCCGCGACGAAGCCGGGGTCCATGCGGTCTCGCTCCGTAGGTAGGCGCTCCCAGGCGCGGTTGGCGGCGCCGGCCCAGAGGTGCTGATCGGCCGACCAGATCGGGTCGGGAAAGCCGGGCGTCGCCTCCTCGACGGTGCAGCCGAGCTCGGCGAAGCGCCGGGCGGCCGCTTCGGTCAGCCTCGCCACCTCAGGCGCGACCGTCGCGTAGCCGAGGTCCGGACTCCAGGCCACCCGCGCTCCGGTGAGGTCGCCCTCGCAGGCCGCCAGGTAGGCCTCGTTTGGTGGTGGCAGCGAGGTCGGGTCGCGCGGATCGGGCCCGGCGGTGACGTCCAGCAGGAGCGCGGCGTCGCGGACCGTTCGCGCCATCGGACCGAGATGGGTGACGAATTCGCTGAGCGACACCGGATACTGGGCCACTCGCCCGAAGGTTGGCTTCAAGCCGAAGATGCCGCAGAAGCTGGCCGGCATGCGGATCGACCCGGCCCCATCTGAGCCGACGGCGAGCGGGACGAGCCCCGCTGCGACGGCCGCGGCGCTACCGGAGCTGGAGCCGCCCGCCGTGTGGTCCAGGTCCCACGGGTTGTGAGTCATCCCGTAGAGCGGGCTCCAGCTATGGCCCTGCCAGCCGAACTCTGGCATCGTCGTCATGCCGACGATGATCGCGCCGGCCGCTCGCAGCCTGGCGATCACCGGCGCGTCCTCGGTCGCGACGGAGTCGGCAAGCAGATGCGAACCGAAGGCTACCCGCACGCCGGCGACGTTGAGCTGCTCCTTGATGGCGATGGGCACGCCGTGGAGCGGCCCGAGCGGCTCGCCACTCGCTAGCGCGGCTTCGGCGGCGTGGGCCGCGCTGCGAGCCTGCTCGTCGAGGACAGCCGAGAAGGCGTTGATCGTCGGGTTCAGGCGTTCGATCTGCTCGAGCACCGCCCCGACGATCTCGACCGGCGAGACCTCTTTGCGCCGTACCTTCGCCGCCAGCTCGATCGCCGGCACGAATCCTAGCTCCCTCGCGTCCACAGTCCCTCCCACCCGTCCCCTCACCGTACACGGGCAGGGTAGCGCGTCGCAGATCCAGGTGCCAGTGCCAGTAGGGGCGCGATTCATCGCGCTCTACGATGTGGCGGTGACCGGTTCGGCGCCCATGGCCGCCGGCGGCCTGGACAAGGCCGGAGCGCAGGCAGCGTCGACGCCGACGTAGACGCTAAGGGCGGACGGGATCAGTTCGAAGCGCACGGGCGTCGTTCCGAGTGGCTGGGAGTCGGCGTGGGCCATCAGCGGGCGGCTGGCCCGCACGTCGATGACGCGGGCCCGTCGGGTCATGATCTTCGGGTCGTAGGAACGTCGCCCGGCGGTGATCGATAGGAAGTGGCGGATCAGCTCGAACTTGCTGAAGCGATTGAAGATCCGGACATCGAACATCTGGTCGTCGAGCTTGGCATCGGGCGCCAGGGTCAGCGCCGCGCCCAGGTAGGGGCCGTTCGCGATGGTGATCATCATTGCGCGGGTCGTCAGCGGCTTGCCGTCCAGCCGGAGATAGAAACGGCGCGGGCGGTAACGCCAGAGGAAGGTCAGCAAGGGCCGAATCGTCCGCCAGTTGCCCCGATCCATCTGGTTGAAATAAGCGAACAGGCCAGCGTCGATGCCGACTCCGCCGGCTTCCAGGAAGAAGCTCTCGCGCGCTGTCCCCTTGACCTGACCAACGTCGATGCGCGCCACGCGGTCGGCCGTGATGACGGCGGCGGCGCCCTCGAGGTCGCGAGGGACGCCCAGCATCCGCGCGACGTTCATGACGCTGCCGAGCGGGAGGACGCCGAGCGTTACTCGGGTCCCGACGAGCGACTCCGCGATCTCCGCGACGGTCCCGTCGCCGCCGGCAGCGAGGACCCGCTCGTAGCCATCGGCGACGGCCTGCTTCGCCAGCTCGGTCGCATGGTCGGCCCGCTCGGTGCAAAAGATCTCGGCCTCGATACCGTGCCGCTGAAGCAGATCACGGGCATCGTCGAGGTCGAATGAGTTTGTGGTGACGCCGGCCTTTTGGCCTGCCTTGGGATTAAGGATCAGACACGTCTTCATTGCCACGAACCAGTCTCCCCCCTGGCCCGACCAGGCCAGCACCAGCCCTTTCGGCACGATACATGCCACGCCTGTAAGATGTACCTGATGGCCACCTATCGGATCGAGGGCGGGGCGCCGCTGAGCGGGACGATCCGCGCCAGTGGCGCGAAGAATGCCGCCACCAAGCAGATCGTCGCCGCTCTGCTGACTGACGAGGAGGTCGTCCTTCACAACGTCCCGCGGATCGGCGATGTCGCGATCACAGCCGACGTGTGCCGGGCACTCGGGGCTGAGGTCGAGTGGTCCGGCGAGAGCAGCGTTCGGGTCCGAGCGGCCAACTTGCGGACGGTCGACGTACCGGTCGCCTTCTCGGGGCTCAATCGGATACCGGTCCTCCTGTTCGGACCGCTCCTGCATCGCCACGGGCGGGCCAGCGTGCCGCTGGTCGGCGGAGACGACATCGGCGCCCGCCCGATCGACTTCCACGTCGACAACCTCCGCCGACTTGGCGCGACAGTCGAGCTGGAGGGGGCCACCTGGCGGGCGCAGGCTCGGCGTCTGAAAGGCACGCTGATCGACCTACCGTATCCCAGCGTCGGCGCGACCGAGAGCGTGCTCTTGGCGTCTTGCCTGGCCGAGGGCCGGACGGTCATCCGCAACGCGGCGGTTGAGCCCGAGATCGTCGACTTGATCCTGCTGCTCCAGAAGATGGGGGCGCTGATCGCGGTCGAGGTCGACCGCACCATCGTCGTCGAGGGAGTCGGCCGCCTCCGCGGCGCCGAGCACCGGATCCTGGCCGACCGCATCGAGGTCGCCTCGTTCGCGGCGGCCGCGGTCGCGACCGATGGCGACATCTTCATCGAAGGGGCTGAGCAGGGCGCCATCATGGCGTTCTTGAACGCCTTGCGCCGGGTTGGCGGTGAGTTCGACGTTCGCGCAGATGGTATCCGGTTCTATCGCGGCGGCGAGCTGACGGCGGTCGCCCTGGAAACGGATGTCCATCCGGGCTTTGCGACCGACTGGCAGCAGCCCTTCGTCGTCCTGCTCACCCAGGCGGCGGGGCTGTCGGTGATCCACGAGACGGTCTACGAGCGTCGGTTCGGGTACACCGCCGAGCTGCGAAGGATGGGCGCGACGATCGAGATCTACAATACCTGCCTCGGCGCCAAGGCCTGTCGCTATCGCTTCGGCGACCATCCCCACAGCGCCTTGATCCAGGGCCCGACTCCGCTTCGGGGAACGGGCATGCAAATCCCGGACCTCCGGGCCGGGTTCTCCTACTTGATCGCCGCGCTGGTCGCTCGAGGCCCCTCGCTCGTGGATGGGGCCCACTACGTCGAGCGTGGATACTCCTCGATCCCGGAGAAGATCACCCGTCTTGGCGGGCGCTGCGAGCTCGTGTAGGCGCGGGTGGATGCGGTACACTCTGGTCCTCTGTCCGCGCGCGGGAGCGTTGCTGGAGGCAGCCTGGTGGCCCGTGTCCTGATTGTCGAAGACGAGCCGGAGATCCAGGCCCTCATCGGGGACTTGCTGTTGCTGGAAGGCTACGAGGTCCACGCGCTCGGCCGGCTCCCGCGCGGGCTCGACGCTATTCGGCGGCTAGCGCCCGATGCCATCGTGCTCGACCTGCGGCTGCCGGGCATCGGGGGGATCGAGCTACTGCGCCTGTTGTCGGCCGACGCTCAGCTTTGCGCGACACCGACCCTGATCTGCAGCGGCGCCGCCGACCTCCGCGAGCTCCACTCGGAGGAGTTCCGAGCGCTCGGCTGCGAGGTCGTCGCCAAGCCCTTCGAGCTGGACGAGCTGCTCAGCGGGGTCCGCCGAGCCGTCGAGCGCCGCGCCACTGCATAGCGTTCCTGCCCTCGTCGACGCGAGTACGTGCCGGGCCTGTAGGGGCGAAGCATTCGCGCACTAGTTCTGGCCTCGCGAGTACTGGTGCGCGAATGCTTCGCCCCTACTCCGGCCTCCTCTCGTACGGTCGCGGTATCGAGCCGCTGGGGGCTATACTATCTGCGTGGCCGGCGCGAGAGCGTCGCCACGGCCGAGTCTCCGCGGACGACGACGACGTGCGCGTTGCGGGGAACGGGGGACCCATCAGGGGCGAACGACGCTTCGGCGTCCAGGGCAACCTCTTCCGCCCGAGCCCGACGCTGACCCCGTAGGCCTGCGAAGGGGTTTGCTTGGCAGCGGCCAAGCCGGCCCTTTTTTGTTGGCCGAAATACGGTAGGGTGGGTCCCCTCTTATGGCACATATCCTTTCGATCTTCACCGCCGGGCGTGGCGCGACGCCCGCCGATGCCGCGTCGGCGCAACCTGCTCGCGGTGAGCCTGGCCTCCTTCCTGGCCTCAGTCGGGTTCATGGTGGTGGTGCCACTGCTGCCCGGCCTCGTCCGCGAGGTCGTGGGCGCCGAGGTCGACTCGGCCGGCCTCTGGCTCGGCCTGGCCATCAGTGTTTCGCCGCTCCTGACCGCGCTGACCGGTCTGTTCTGGGG
>JACCZL010000367.1 GCA_013695975.1 Chloroflexota bacterium | reverse complement strand
GGGCGCATCACCGGTTACGCGACAGCCATGGCGTTCTTCGGTCACGCTGTGGGCGAGACCGCCGACGATCTGGCGGCGCTGATCGGGGCCGCCCCGTCGTTCGGCGGCCCGGGCATCCTCGTCCCGGCCGGCGGGCCGCTGTTCCAATGGTGCCTCGACCGTGGCCTGCGCATCGTCCAGCTCATGACGCTGATGAGCCTCGGCCTCTACAACGAGCCCACCGGCGGCTACTTGCCCTCGGTCCTGTATTGAGTGGTACGAGGCCCATTGCACTGGGCGCCAGCGGCCGGGCGCTCCTGGATGGAGCGTCCGGCCCAGACGTGGCTGCGAATGAGATCGCGGTGGCTGCCAGCGCCGCGGGTATCTGGGACTTCAGCGGGAATCAGGATGTCCATGTCGACAACACGGTGACGGACAACAGGGACGAACCAGGCCAACCTCGTGATTATTGACGGGAGCGGCAGGCTCCCCTCAGCAGGGGTGGTCTTCGTTGACGGCGTTGTCGCCTTGGAAGGGGGCCATTCGGCCCTCGAGGCCGGCCTGGCGGGGGTCGTCGCTGGCGGCGGCGCCGCGGGCGCGGCCCTCCATCGCGTAGGCCCAGGCGAACTGGCCCGTCAGGATCAGGATCGAGCAGCTCAGGTAGACCCATCCCAGCAACGCTACGACCCCGCCGAGCGGCCCGAACAGCTCGGTGTAGCCGCTCTCGGCGGCCACCAGCCAGCCGAAGACGTGCCGCGCCCCCTCCCAGAGGACCGCGCCGAACACGGCCGGCGCGAGCACCTCGCGTCGGGTCAACGCCGCCCGTGGCACGATGGCCAGGATGACCGTGAAGTAGACGATCGCCATCCCCAGCGGCGCCAGCCGCGCCAGCAGGAGCTTGATCGGCCAGGAGATGCCACCCGCGCTCAGCTCGACGAAGTCGACCAGCAGGTCGAAGGCCCAGGCCCCCCAGAGTAGGCCGAGCACCGCCACCAGCAGCAGCGGCCCGACCAGGAACGTCCGCCGAAGCGGCTCGCTCCCGCGACTCCGCAGGGTGACGTTGAGGCTAGCGCTGAGGGCGCGCGTAAATCCGAGCAACGAGCCCGCCCCCGCCACGATCGCCAGGCTGGCAGTCGGCGTGGACGTCTGGACGAGCTGGCGCGTCACATCGACGGCCCCCTCCGCGCTCGGCGGCAGGACCCGCCCGACCATCTGGGCGAGCGCCTCGCGCGTCACGTCCTCGCCAAACAGGGCGCCGCCGAGCGCCAGCGTCAGCAGCAGAATCGGGCCGCCGACGACGATCGAGTAATAGGACAACGCCGCCGCCATCCGGGGGCCAGCCTGCGCGAAGAAACCGACGACCATGTTGCGAACGATCCGAGCCCAGCCACCGCGCCGACGCACCCAGCGGCTGGCCGCCTCGGCGTTCTGTTCGACGCGCGCGATCGGCCCTGCCGCGACCTCCGGCGGCCCTGCTACTGTCGCCATGCCCCTATCTTTCGCACCAATCATGCCTGAGCTGGCGCAAGGCCGATCACAGGGCCGTCACGCCAGCAAGCACCTATGCACGTGATTGGAAGTCTGGCACGGTTTCGAGGAGCATCCCTGCTTCGAGCAGGGCGGGTTAGAAACCCGCCCTCACGTCGAGGCGCCAGGTCTTGCTTCTGCGCGCGAGCTTAGCACGCCGGTCCGCCGAGCATCCGCCGATCGACCTTGCGGGCCAGCCGGCGACCGCCGCTTGGCTCGGCGAGGAGGCGGCCATCTTCCACCGCCACCTTGCCGCGTATGAGGGTCATCACCGGCCAGCCGGCGACTTCCCAGCCTTCCCAGGGGCTGTAATCGGTCTCGTGGAGGTCTTCCTTGCGGAGGGTACGTTTGACGCTCGGGTCGAGGATCGCGATGTCGGCGTCGCTGCCGGGGGCGATCGCCCCCTTCTGGGGGTAGAGGCCCAGGATCCTGGCCGCGTTGGCCGAGGTCAGGTCGACGAAGCGCTCGAGCGAAAAGCCGCGCCGCGCCACTCCCTCGGTGTAGACGATCCCCATCCGCGGCTCGACTCCGGCGTTGCCACCAGTCGTGTCGTCGATCCGACTGCCCTGGAGCTTGACCTGGAGCGGGGTGCAGATCGCATCGGTCGCCACCGTCCCGATCGTGCCGGTCGACATTCCGTCCCAGAGCGCTGCGCAATCCTCCTCGCCCTTCAAGGATGGGTAGGTGTGGTAGATCTGCCCGTTCGTCCGCCGGTAGGCCTCGCTGCTGTACGAGGCGTAGTGGTGGAGCGTCTCGCCGTAGATTGGGAGCCCCTTCGCCCGGGCCTCCTCGATCGCTCGGACGCCGGTCGCCGCGCTGGTGTGGACCATGTACAGCGCCGCGCCCTCGACATGCTCGGCCAGGCGGATGACTCGCCGAAAGGCCAGGTCCTCGGAGAGGGTGTTGTGGACCTCCGGCAGGTGCTCGAAGCCGACCCGACCCTCGCGGAAGAGCCGCTCGTACATGTGCATGACGATGTCGTCATCCTCGCCGTGGACGGCCACGACCCCACCGTGACGGGCGGTCCGCTGGAGTATCTCCCAGAGGTGCCCGAAGAGGATCTTGCGGCCCCGTCGGCTCGGCGTGATGTCGGTGGTGAAGACCTTGACGCTCGGAAAGCCGGCCTGGATCGCCTCCGGGACCTGGTCGAGCACCTCCGGTGGGATCTCGCCGCCGAGCATGACGTGGAAGGCGTAGTCGGCGTAGCAGCGCCCACGCCAGTCCTCGGCGTCGCGTCGCTCGATGCTCTGCTCGATCGTCTCGCCCGGCGTCCAGAGGGCGAAGTCGATCAGGGTCGTGGTCCCGCCAAAGAGCGCCGCCCGGCTGACTTGCTCCGGCGGCCCACTCAGGCTCGTCGGCTGGCCCGGCATCGGAATCGGCCAGGCGCAGTGGACGTGCGGGTCGATCCCGCCCGGCACGACGATCTTCCCCCCCGCGTCGATCACCCGTCCGACGTCCTCGGTCAGCGACCCCGGCTGGGCCACGGCGACGATCCGCTCGCCCTTGACGGCCACGTCCCAGTGGCCTACCCCGTGCGGCGTGACGACCTGTCCGCCGCGGATCAGCAGGTCCAGCATGATGCCTCGCTCCTCATCTCTTGTCATCCTCACCGACCATCCGGAACCCGAGCGGTCGGCGGGGCGGGTCGGGCGGGGCGATGTTGACGCGGATCGCCCGTGGGCTGTTCAGCACACCCGACAGCATCGCCACCCCCTGCTCGGTGAAGGCGTACGGCGGGTAGCGCCGCCCGCCCCAGCCACTTGAGGTGCCACATTGGTACCTCAAGTGGTCGAACTCCTCCCGGGTGAGCTGGAACATGAAGTCGGGCTGGAAACGATCGGCGTTGCGCTTGACGGCCCGCACGAGCATCTTCGTTTCCACTTCATACAGCGCCGCCAGGTCGGCGTCGAGCATGACCTTCTGGCCCCGGAGCAGCAGGATGGCGCGGTCGATCCGCTCGGCCGGGATCAGCGCCTGGCTATCGGACATACTCTAGACCTCGCCGGTTGTCGCGGAGCGCCGCCCATCGTCGCGTCCCTTGCTGCCGGCCGGCGTCAGCATGATCGCAACGACGCACACCTCCGTCAACCCTGAGACTCCGGAGGCGGGTCGGAGGCAGTGGGCCAGGAGGCGGCTCAACGCCTGCCGAGCCGTCGGCGGCAGCCAGTGCTAGCGGCCGCCGATCGGTGGTCGGCCCCGCTTTGACTAGCTGACCGGACCGTTCGGGGCGATCGCGATCTTGACGGCGGCGCGGCCGTCGACGCGGTAGTCGCCGTTCAGGGCCTCGATCGCGTCGCCAACCCGCTCGAGCGGGAGCTGATGGGAGACGACGCGGTCGAGGGGCAGATCGCCGCGCTCCATCACCCGCACCGCCGCCACCGAATCCTGGTCGAGCATCCCTAGCGTCCCGATGAGCGTGGCGTTCTTGGTGACGAGCTGGGTGCAGGGGTTGAAGGGAACCTCACCGGCGTCGCTGGCCAGGCCGACCTCGAGGAAGCGTCCCTCGCCGTCGCGCAGGTAACTGATCCCCTCCGGCCAGGCGCTGGCCAGTCCGACGCAGCCGAAGACGACGTCGGCCCCGATCCCACCCGGCGTCTCGGCCAGCACCGCCTGAGTCCGCTCCTCTGGCGACCGTAGCTCGGCGATGTCGATCGTCACGTCCGCCCCAAAGGCTCGCGCCAGCTCGAGCCGCTCGGCCGGCCCGCCGACGACGATCATCCGGCTCGCCCCGGCCAGCCGTGCCAGCCCGAGGGTGAACAG
>JACCZL010000364.1 GCA_013695975.1 Chloroflexota bacterium | reverse complement strand
GCTCAGCCCCGGGGCCGGCCCCTCCAGGTCGAGGATCAGCGCGACCAGCAGCAGGTAGATGCCCAGCGCCGCGTAGGGGTCAAGAAGCCACTTGACGAGACGAGTGGGGCCCCGGCCGTATCGGGCTCGGAGGTCGGCGTAGGCAAGCGACAGAAGCACGTCCAGCGACCTTCGAGCATCCTGCAACCAGCCGCCGCGGACTGAGTCCGGGACGGTTTCCTCGCGGTCATGAGCGATTGCCCTAGCTTCCGGATCGATGGCGATGGGGGATCATAGGCAGACTCCGACGGCCGTCGATCCCGGTGGCATTATTCCGCGGGACTCATTTCCAGTGCCGCTCTGGCGCGAACGTCGACTGGGCGAGGCCAAGCCAGACGCCGAGGTGGTAGACGATTCGGGCAGGTAGCACCCATGGTGTGCGCCCCTCCCTGATCTGGCGGAGCGCGATGTGCACCGCCCTCGGCAACGAATGGGTTCGCCAGGGATGGCGAAGCGTCCGGACCGCAGCCCCACGTCCCACCCAGCGGCCGTTCTCGAACACCTCTCGGATCGAGCTCGGGTGAAAGTGGAAGCAGATGGCGCCCGGAGCCGCGTGGGCTTTCTCGCCGAGCTTGGGAGCCAGCGTCATGTCTTCGCCATACCCCACGTCGTCGTAGCCGCCGACGGCCAGGAAGCGATCGCGACGGACGGCGCGGAAGTTGTCCCAGCGATCAGGAAAGTCGGTCGGCAGCAGCCGGTCTGGCGGCGACCAGCGAAGTGCCGCGTACGCCCGCGCCCAGTGATTCTCCGGGTTCGCCAGGTAGATCTCTCGCGTGAAGGTGCCTACCGCGTGCCCGGCTGCGACTGGCGCGACGAGGCGCTCCAGGAACTCCGGTGCGCACGCCATGTCTCCGTCGAGGAAGACGAGAACATCGCCACGCGCCGCCCGCGCCGCGATGTTTCGGGCGACCGCAGGCCCGCGGTGCGGTAGCTGCAGCACCACGGCACCGAGGCGGTCGGCAATCTCCGCCGTCCGGTCGTCCGAGCCGTCGTTGGCCACGAGTACCTCCTGCGGGCGCAGCGTCTGATCGTTCAACGACCGCAAGAGCCGCGCGATGTGCTCCTCCTCGTTAAAGGCGGCCACCACCACGCTGACGTAGGTAACCGACCCCGAGGCCATCGGCCGCAATCTACAATCTCGGCGGCGGATGCGGATGCCCAACGGCTTGAAACAGAGGCTGCTCCCATTGGCGGGAGCCGCGATCATGACCGTCGCCGCTGCGGCCATGATCACCTGGACGCGCGTGGGGCGCCGGTCGCGGATGGAACACGTGTCCGTGGCGGACGCCATCGTCGTCTTTGGGGCCGCGGCGGGCCCAAGTGGGCCTTCGCCGGAGCTTGCCGCCCGATTGGATCATGCGGCGGCGCTCTACTACCGGGGGCTGGCGCCGCTGATCCTATGCAGCGGTGGACGCAGCCAGGGCGTTTCCGAGCCCCAGGCGATGCGGGGCGCGCTCCTGAGGCGGGGGGTGCCGCTGGACGCCATCATGATCGACGAGGGCGGTACGTCGACACGCCGCACGATATCCGGAGCGCGACGCGAGGGCAGGGGTCGCTGGCGGTGCGTACTGCTTGTCTCGTCTCCCTACCACATGCACAGAATCGTGTCCGAGGCGCATCGCCAGGGACTCGATTGCATCCCTTGCCCCGCCTTGGCAATGCCAGGCACCCGCCGCTCCGCGGGGAGCGTGCGCCAGCACGCCCGGGAGGTCGCGGCGGTTTGGTGGTACGCCATCAGCGCCCCTCTCTTCCGCCCCCGCGCCGGCTAGCTCGGCCCGTGTGCATGTCTCGGGCAATGCGGGTCAGGATCACGACCTTGGGGCGGAACAGGCCGGCCATCCAGGACAGCAGCGTGGCCGGCACGCCGTAGAGGCCGTTGTCGTTCTTGCGCGTCTTTACCGTCGATCCCGCGCATGGCGAGCAGAGGCTATCGTGGCCGCGCGCATGCAGAAGTACTTCGACATTTACGGACTGCGCTTCGCCGTCGGCGGTGACTGGCCGGAGGTGGTCGAGGACGTGCGTCTCGACTTCGCCTGGTTTGAGCGCCCTGAGGGGGGCACGGTCGACCTCGAGGTCGAGATCCGGCGGCTGCCCCCCGATTACGCGCAGTTCGGCGATCTGCCCGCTGCGTTCGTAACACCGCGGAACACCGTCTATCAGGACGATTCGCGGACGATCGTCGACTATTTCGGCAGGGCACTCTCCGTTCTCGACCGTGCTCGAGGTCGGTTCCTGATCGAGGGCGAGGACGTGCACCTTGTCCACGAGGCGGCTTATCACTTTCTGCTCTCTTCGGTGGGTGCCCACCTGGACCGGATCCGGCTCACGAGGCTTCACGCGCTCGGCCTGTCCGTGCCATCGGGGGGTGTCGCGCTGATGCTGCCGTCCGGGGGCGGCAAGAGCACGATGGCGGTCCGAGCGCTCCAGGACGACGGGGTGAAGCTGCTCTC
>JACCZL010000360.1 GCA_013695975.1 Chloroflexota bacterium | reverse complement strand
GCTAGAGCCTCCAACATCGGATAGAGCCTCCAACATCGGAAGGCAAAGATGTCGGAGCGCAAGCAGACATTTGGAGATCTGGAGCGCAAGGAGAAAAGCATGCGGAAGACAGTCGCCGTGGTGGCCTTATCAGTCTGTTTGGGCTTGGTGTCCGCCGATCAAGCGCTGGCGCAGAGCCCAGCCGCGCAGCCGGCGCCGACGGCCCAGCCAACCCAGACCCGGAATGACAACAGCTTCCCGTGGGGCCTGCTCGGCCTGCTGGGCTTGGGCGGTCTCGCCGGCTTGCGAAAGCGTGAACACGTTGAACGGCATGTGGAGCGGGGGCCGACCGGAACCAACACGGGGACCCAGTCGCGGAGCGGCTAATGCGGCGGCAGGGCGGGCTCGGTGACAGGGACACCTGTCGACTCCACCGGCCACGCCAGAGTTCCAGAGCCCCCGGGGTTTCGACCCAGGGGGCTCCTCCGTTGCATTCCTCGAGTGCCCGAGACCGACTCGACAAAGAGTACGCTTCTTGCTTTGTGACACACGCAGGCATCGGGCTCCTCCCCCGGCCAATTCCCGTCTGCACGGGTTGCGCAGCCAGGACGCGCCGTTCGCCCGGCGTCTGGCCGATCGCTTGCTACCGGCGCTGCTGTTCGGCATGGCGGTGGCCGCCCGTGGCTCGAGATCATGATCGTCGCCAGCTTCAGCGGCCCAGACCGAGTCAGCTACCCGCGAGGTTCTGTGGCGCTACCGTTCTGAGCAGCGCAGTCCCAGCCTCATTAGGGGAAGACGAAGAAGGTACACTGCCCTCCTGATATCGCGTAGACCAGGAGGGTGATCACCAGGCTCGTCAGTAGGAGCGTCCCGCAGCCGAACAGGCGGGACCCCCGCCAGGATCTCCAGATGATCATTCGTGCGCTCCTCGCTGTCGTTCGAGAATGAGCGCCGGAGGCCCTGCAAGACCCGCACCACGCCAGGACCCGGAAGATCGGCTCGGCGACCGTGGCCGCCTGGGCATTCCGTCGATCGATCGCGACGTTAGGCGCCGGTCGGGGTCGAGGCCCGCTGCGACTCCGCCTCGACCGGACTCTCGAACGCGGAGCCGCGCAGCCAGCGGCCGTAGGTCGCCCAGATAGCCTCCGGCTCGTAGCCGATGTTCCGGGCATAGGCCCGGATGTAGGGGTCGGTGGCACCTCGGAACCGCGCGTAGCTCATGCCCGCGTGGGGATCGTCCGGTGGCACGACTGTGAGCCCGCCCCGATCCAGCAGCTTGCGCAGGGCCAGGAAGTCCGCGCGCAGCCTGGCCGCATCCTCGCCCTGCTGTGCCTCGTCGCTGTCCGCCAGGTGGATTGAGGCGCCCAGGGCGTGCAGCGTGTAGAGGAATCCCTCTTCCAGGACGGCCAAGCCGGGGTCGATCACCACGTCGCGGTGGGCGACCGGATCCAACCCGTAGCGGAACGTGATGATGATGCCCTGGATGAGGGCCAGGATGCGCGCGAACGACTCGTGCACGTTGGTCGGCCGCACGTAGTAGAGCACCGGGTAGAAGCCGTGTGCCTGCGCCAGGTGGAGCAGTTCCCGGTTCATCCCGCGCAGTTGATCGCCGAGCGCATCCGATCGCCCGGAGGGTAGATAGCGCGCGGCCATGGTGATGCCGTCCGCCCGGCCACCCATCTCCTGGTTCAGAGACACCGCCAGGGCGATCTGACGGGTGATCATGGGGTACACCGACAGCACGTAGGCCACCGTGAGCGAGATGGTCAGCAGGCCCAAAGCGCCCTCGACGACGGCGAGGGTCCGGGTGAATGGGTGCAGAGCGGCGACGTCGCCGTAGCCGAGGGTGAAGAAGCTGACGGCACTGAAGTACAACGCGTCGCCCATCTGCGAGGCGCCCGCCTCCTCCTTGACGGTAAAGAAGGTCGGATCGTGGACCAGCGGCAGATAGAGGAAGGCGAAACCCAAGACATAAGCCGTTGACCAGAAGACGATGACGCCGATGATCATCAACGGCGCGCCGCACGCCAACAGATGGCTCCGCACCACTGGCGTGACCGGAAGCAGGTGGGCGACGATCCGCATGGCACGCCAGAAGGCGCGGTTGAGCTGGTTGGAGATCGGGCTCTCGGCCTCGATGTGCAGGACGGTGAGGAAGACGTCGAGGAGGGCGACCAGGATGAAACCTGCGCCCAGTGGAAAGGCGGGCCAGAGCGCGGGGTCCATAGGGACGGGCCCCCTCCTATCTCGCGGTGCCGGCCGGCCGAGTCGGCCTGGTGATCCGGCGGAGGACGGAGGGGACCCGTATTGAACCCATCTGAGCGCGCGCCTTCGTCACCCCCGAAGATGACCGCTCAGTCGCGCAGCTCGCCGGAC
The DNA here is from genome assembly GCA_013695975.1 of Chloroflexota bacterium. GTDB lineage: Bacteria > Chloroflexota > UBA6077 > UBA6077 > JACCZL01 > JACCZL01. Next base: position 307 of record JACCZL010000360.1, on the reverse strand, counting down.
GTGGTGGTTGTGTCACTCGAGCCGTGCCGCGGGCTGGCGGCGGCGCCACCGGAGCCCTCGCCGACCTGGTAGGTGGCCACCTTCCCGCCGCCGTGACGATCGAAGATCTCGCGGGCCTCGCCGGCCTGCTTCGCGCCGGTGGCGCTGACCGTCAGCAGGATGCTGCCCTGGCGGACGCTGTCTTCGTATTCTTTCGCGTCGTCCTCGGGGATACCCGCGCCGACGAGCGCCCCGATCAAGCCGCCGGCGATGGCGCCCGCCGCCGCACCGCCGAGCGTCGTCGCTATCGCGCCGGCCGCCACGATCG
>JACCZL010000248.1 GCA_013695975.1 Chloroflexota bacterium | reverse complement strand
TAATCGCCGGCGACGGTGGTCAGCGCGGCCCCGAGCTGACCACTGTCGGCAGCCGCCTCTCGCGCGACCAGCTCACCTGGCGGATCCTCTACGGCGGCAACAATATGCCCGCCTACGGCACGGCGCTGCGGCCGGACGAGCTGACCGCGCTGGTCGAGTTCCTCGCCGTGCTGCACGGCGGGCAGCCCGCGGCAGGAGGTGGCGGGCACTAGACGCTATACTGCCCACTGCCCACTGGTGAGACCATGAAGCTTTCCCTCTCCGTTCGCGTCGCCGAGTCCGCTACCCGCAAAGATCGGGCGGCAATGCCGATCGAGGAGCTCGCGCCGCGGGCTCGCGACCTCGGCTACGAGGCCCTCTGCATGCGTGGCTCGGTCGTCTCGGTCACCTCCCCGCCGGAGCGGGTCGACGAAGTGCGGGCGCTGCTCGATCGCCTCGGGCTCGGCGTCTCGATGGTGACCGGCGACATTGCCCTCGCCGCCAACACGCCGGACGCGACCGCCACCCTCCACAACGTCACCCCGTACCTCGACCTCGCCGAGCGCCTCGGCAGCGACCGAATCCGAGTCATGCTGCACGGCGACGAGGACGTCGCCCTGGCTCGCCGCGCCGCCGATGTCGCCCGCGAGCGCGGCATCTCGCTCTGCCACCAGATGCACTTCGGGACCCTCTTCGAGACCGTCGACGGCGCCCTCGACGTCGTCACCCGCGTCGACCGCCCGAACTTCGGCATCACCTTCGAGCCGGCCAACCTCCTGATCTGTGGCGACGACTACGGCCCCGCGGCGATCGACCGCCTCGCCCCCTACATCCTGAACGCCTACTTCCAGAACATCCGCCTCGACCCGGAGGGCGACGTCGTCCACCCCACCCGCCGCCGCGGCGGCGTCCCCGCCTTCTACGTCCCGATCGACGACCGAAGCGCCATCGACGTCGGCATGATCGTCGATAACTTGAAGCGTGTAGGCTACGATGGCTGGTTCACTGCCCACCAGCCGCTCCGCCCCGGCCAGACCGTCGCCGACGCGATCGCCGAAGGCTACGCCGCGATCGCCCCGCTGCTGTAGGCGTCTCGCCGCTCCTTCGCCTGCGGGTTCGTGCTGTCACACCGCTGATAGCGACCCTGCTTGGCGTCAACCTGTTCGGCATGACCTCGTGCTGCGGCCGACTCGCTCCTATGGGCTAGTTCGCACGCCGGCCCGCTGCTCGAGCTCGTCCAACGCCGGCGCGCCCGGGAAGCGTGGGTGGACCGCTCGATACGGCGTCTCCACGTCGGTGCCCCGGCTCCTCAAATCCTGCACGGTCGCGGACAACATCCCGAGGTCGTCTGCGCGCATCGCGCTCGCGAGCGCCGCCGCCCCCACGCTCTGCAGGAACGGATCGGCCTTCCAGTCCCTCCCGCTCCTCCTTGAGGCTCGGGCCATGTCGCTCGACCTCCTCGTGCAGTTGAGTATAGTCCTGGGTCAGCTCCCGCGGGGTCCCCTCACTCAGTATGCGTCTGAAGTCGGCCTCCAGCCGCCGATCCACGCCGATCTCGATAGCCACGTCGATGAGCCTGATCGCGGCCAGCCCGTGGGCCGGGCGGCAGGGTCGACCCGCTCCGCTCGGCAGGCGTCGCCACGGGCCGAACGATCCCGGCACAATACTCGTACGCGGCGGCCACCCAACAGGAGAACTGCCATGGCTCTGACCATCAATCCTCTGCCCGCGCCAATGAGGGAGGACAAGCACGGCGTCGTGCGCGTCGGCCGTACGCGCGTGCCGCTCGAGAGCGTCCTCCACATGTTCAGCCGGGGAGCGTCGCCTGAAGAGATCGCCCGTAGCTTCTCGACGCTGGAGCTCGCCGACATCTACACCGTGATCGGGTACTACCTCCGGCATCGCCCGGACGTGGACGCGTACTTGCAGCGGGTGGCCGAAGAGGAAGAGGCGATCCTGCGGGAGATCGAGTCCAGACCGGGCTATTGGGAGGTCCGCGAGCGGCTGCTCGCTCGCCGCGCAGCCCCGCGCCACGCTCGGGAATGATCCGGCTCCTCAGCGATGAGAACTTTAATGGCGACATCGTCGACGGGTTGCTTCGGCGCAATCCCAGGCTCGACCTGGTGCGGGTCCAGGATGTCGGCCTCGCAGAAGCGAAGGACCCGGCGATCCTCGACTGGGCTGCTCGCGAGGGACGAGTTCTGCTGACCCACGACGTCAGGACGATGAGTCGCTTCGCATACGAGCGCGTGCGGCGGGGCGAGCGGATGCCCGGTCTCGTGGTGATGAGCGACACCATACTCGGCCCCCCGCTGACGGCCCCCGGGCGAGGCTTTCGGCCTCACACTGCTCTGCTCACCACGCTGGCGGTCAGGCCCAGGAACCGTCCGTGTCGGTCCGCGGCAGCCTGAAGGGCCTGTAGCTGGACGTCGTCAAACGGTGTGTAGAGGGCCGCCTCGATGACGACCGAGTTTTTCTTCAGGGTGCGCTTCCAGTGACCGGCCACCTGGCTGTCGAGGATCACGACATGATTGAAGACGACGGTGTCTCGGGGCCGTGATCTGGCGGCGCCCGAGGCGTCGAGCACGTACTTGCTTTCGCTGTAGGCCACGGTGTACTCGTCATAACCCTGCAACAGATGAACCGTCGGGGACGCGGCCTTCGGATACGGTGCTGACGCGGCAAACCAGTAGGACATGCCGCCGATGACCTCATGCTCGAGCTGCGCCGCGACCATCTCGAGGCCCTTCTCCACGTTGGCCGCGGTCAGACTCGACCACCATTTGAAATCCTTCGCGGTCGCCGGCCCGTGACTGGCGAAGTAGCGGAGGGTCAGTTCAGCCAACGCCGCGTCGTGGGTGAGGCGCTTCGCCCGCGGCGCCCGCTCGTCGAGCAGGGCGTAGGTGTGCTGCTTGCCGTTCAGCCCGCCGCTGCAGATGATGCCATGCAGTTCGGCGTTCATCAGGATGTGGGCGAGCCGGAAGTCGTTCGTGGCGATGCCGGCGCCCTTGAGCATGGTATCGAGCTCCTTGCGAGTGAGCTGATGTCCGCCCTGCAGGGCGCCGACAAGCAGCCCATTGCACTGCTCAAGGACGGTGTCGTCCAACTCCAGTTGGCGGTACCTGTAGGCATGCAGCGCCTGGACGCGTGGCGCGGTCAGCGCCAGCATCCATCGGATGTCCGCCGGCAGGACGAAATGCCAGGTGGGCCGCAAGACGTGCGTCCGGAGGATGGTTCCGTCCGCGAACGCTCGATCCATGGCGGCGTCGCTGACACCGCCGGTGCGCTCGGCGACCGACCATTTCGCCGGGCCGTAATCCTGGGACTGCACCGCACCCAGCCAATGCACGACATCCTCAGGCGCCTCGAACAGAGCTCCCGAAAGGCGTAGGTTGTGCATCCGCCAGTGAGCGATGTCTTTGCCATGCATGGGTCGTCATCATAGTGGTTCGTCCCCGAGGTGTCTTGTTGCCGACCCTTACGGGCAGCATACCAAAGCGCTCAGAACCTAGCCGGCCGCCTGGCGGCGAGGGTAGGCGCCGATTGGATCGTCTTCACCGTCGGCGACCAAGCCCGGATCGTCTCGATCAGCGACATGACGTCTCGCTTCCTCAGCGCCCAGATCCAGTGATCCGGCTCGCGCTGCAACACCTCGAGCACCAGTGACACAACACCGGGACCGAGGCCGATGTTCCGCTGGTAGGTGTGGTTCGTCACCGTCTGCTGGATGGACGACAGCGCCTCCGTCTCTGCGCGCCATCGCTCGGCGAGCTCGTGGAACGTCCAGCGCCAGCCCTGACCCGTCGGCCTCGATCGCGCCCCCGGCGAGCGGATGAGCGACCCGGCTGACCCCCTGGACTAGCGCGCCGACCCACCGATCATTTACAAGAGCGTGACGAACAGACCGATTGCCCGGCCCCTGCAATGGACGGTTCACCGTCGCGGGTGAGAGTTTTGGATGGAGGAGTCGACGATGTTCTTCGAGCTCAGGCAGTACCGCATGCGCCCCGGTCAGCGCGACAGTTGGGTCAAGTTCATGGAAGAGACGATCATCCCGTTCCAGGTTTCCAAGGGCATGGTGATCCTCGGGAGCTGGGTCGAGGAGGGCGACTCAGACCTCTACGTCTGGCTCCGCCGGTTCGAGAGTGAGCCCGAGCGGGAGCGGCTCTACCGTGAGGTCTACCAGACTGACCACTGGAAGAACGAGATCTCCCCCAGGGTCGAGGAGCTGATCGACCGCTCCAAGATCGTCGTGACCCGTCTGGAGGCGACCCCCAGATCCATCATCCGGTGAAGGACTGATCCGGGGTGGACTGTCAGCATCCCGCGGTCGGGCGAGGCGCCGGATAGGCGTGCGAGGGTGGGGCTTGCGGTGCCCAGCGGCGCTTCGCCGTCAGCCGAGCGATCAGCTCGTCTGGGGCCGAAAAGGAGGGGGAGTGGTCGGTGTCAGGCGAGAGCCCCCGCCCGCACGGGAGGGGCGCGTGCGTCTGCCGCTGGAGCTCGATCGGGATGGCGCGGGCGCGGAGGCCTTCGACGTAGACGCGGGGCACTCGACCGAAGCCCGACTCGGTCGTGCGGACCGGCGTCCCGAACGGGGCCGTGCGGGGGACGAGGGAGGACCCGGTGTGGGCCACGTCCTCGTCGGAGCAGTCGCCGTAGGAAGGTTCCCGGATCCACTCCTCTCTGACCGTCGCCGAGCGCCCGCCCTCCGCGACGACCAGGTTCGGCAGGACCAGCGAGTCGGTCGCTGCGAGCGCTATGGGGCAGGCTGAGGCGTGGTTACGGGCGCGTGGGTGAGTCAGCCGACGGACTGAACCTGCCGCTCGTGCCGCTCCCCCTCGGCCAGGTCCGCGGCGACCGCGTCGCGGACTCGGCGCACCAGCTGCCGTCGGCGTTTCGCTCGTGGCAGTTCCAGAAGAGCCCGTGCTTGTCCTTCTGCCTGACCATCGCGAGGTCATGGACGTGGCAGATCGAGGGTTGGCCCTCGCAGTCAGTCGGCCGTCGGCCAAGGCTACCACGTCGTGGATGTGTGCTGGACTGCTTCCTCGAGCGCTCGCTCCCCGGGCTACGCGCGTAGGAGCACCGGACAGAGAGACGACCGTGAGTAGGGAGTCCTTGACGCGGCAAAGGGGGGATGCTGATACTGGCGAGGGGATGCTGCGAGGCGGAGGATTCGGGATACTGGATCGACGCCCAATCGGACCTGTGGGACGTGGTGGACGGCCGGTTGCGGCTGATCCTCGGGGTCATCGGCATCGTCTTCGCGGCGTCCGCCACGTTTCAGCGTCAGGTCACGGCGGGAGGGACGGCGCAGATCCCGTTCTGGATCGGCGCTGCTGTAGTCGGCGCCGTGGTGTTGTTCCTGGTGGCGGGAGGCATCGTGGCCGTGGCGTATTGGCCGCAGAAGTTCAATCGGCCACCCGACCCCTTGGACCTGCGCGGTCGATGGCTGACGACCGATCCGAGGCAAGTGAAGCTCATCGTCATCGACAGCATCCTCGATGCTTATAATGACAATGAGGACGTGATCGAGAGGAAGAACCTGGCCTTCAAGATAGCCTTCGTCCTCACGGCGGTGGCTACCGGTCTGTTAGGCGTCGCCCTGATGGCCCAGGTAGC
>JACCZL010000324.1 GCA_013695975.1 Chloroflexota bacterium | reverse complement strand
GGGTTGGGGGGGTTCGCGAACCGCCCCTACCCGCCTGGCCATCTGTGGTCCCATTACCGGTCGCCGGCTTGCCGTTCGGTCCGCGGACCGCGTTCAGTAGGCCGCCTGCCAGGAGGAGCGCCCGCTGGCGGTCGCTCAGGTCCACCCGCGTCGCGAAGGTGGAGCCCCGGGTCAGGTTCTTCACCGCGATCTCGCTCGCACCGTGCTCGATCATCGTTCGAGCATCCTCAACCTCGAGCTCGTCGTCGACGGCCAGCCGATCGTACTCGCTCTCGTCGACGAGCTGGAGCGGCATCACTCCAAAGTTCGTCAGGTTGGCGCGGTGAATCCTGGCGAAGCCCTTGGCGATGACCGCCTTGACCCCGAGGTAGCTGGGCGCGAGGGCGGCGTGCTCGCGGCTCGAGCCCTGACCGTAGTTCTGGCCGGCCACGATGAAGCCACCGCCCCGCTCCCTGGCTCGGCCGATGAAGCCCGGGTCGACGAACTTGAAGACGTGCTCCGAGATCGCGGGCACGTTCGAGCGCAAGGCCAGGATGTCGGCGTGGGCCGGCAGGATGCCATCCGTGCTGACGTTGTCGCCGACGACCGTCAGGACCCGCCCTCGGAGCGACGCCTCGAGCGGACCGCGCCTCGGGATCGGCTTGATGTTCGGACCGCGACGAATCTCGATGTCCTCGGGACGCTCGGCCGGCGGGACGATCATCCGATCGTCAACCTTGTAAGCCCGAGGCAGGCGGATCCGGATCGGCTCGCGCTCGAGCGTCCGCGGGTCGACGATCTCGCCGGCGATCGCGGCGGCGGCGCAGGTCACCGGGCTCGCGAGATAGACGTTGATGCCGGGCGCCCCGCAGCGGCCCTCGAAGTTGCGGTTGAAGGAGCGCAGCGAGACCGCGCCCGTCTGGGGCACCGCCCCCAGACCCGGGCAGGGGCCGCAGGCGGACTCGAGCATCCGCGCGCCGGCTGCGATCAGGTCCCCCAGGGCACCGTTCGCGGCGATCATCTCGTACACCTGGCGCGAGCCGGGGCTGCAGACCAGGTTGACGCGGGGGTGGACCATCCGTCCCCTGACCATGTCGGCGATCGTCATCAAGTCCTGGAAGGATGAGTTGGTGCAGCTCCCGACGGCCACCTGGTCGACCGGCAGGCCGGCCAGCTCGCGGGCTGGGGCCACGTTGTCCGGGCTGTGGGGGCGGGCGATCAGTGGCTCGAGGCTGTCCAGGTCGATCACGATTCGCTCGTCGTACTCGGCATCACGGTCGGGTACGACCAGGCGGAAGTGCTCTTCGCGGCCCTGCCCGCGCAAGTAGCGGCGAACCTTTTCGTCGCTGGCGAAGATCGAGGTCGTCGCGCCGGCCTCGGCCCCCATGTTCGAGATGGTCGCGCGATCGGTGACCTCCAGGCTGGCAGCGCCCGGCCCGACGTACTCGAAGACTCGCCCGACGCCACCCTTGACGGTCAGCCGCCGCAGCACTTCGAGAATGATGTCCTTCGAGGCGACCCAGGGCCTGAGCTTGCCCTGCAGCTCGATCGCCAGCACGCTGGGCATGCGGAAGTAGAAGGGCAGGCCGGCCATCGCGCAAGCGATGTCCTGGCCGCCGGCGCCGATCGCCAGCATGCCGACCCCGCCGCAGGTCGGGGTGTGGCTGTCCGAGCCGACCAGCGTCTCGCCGGGTCGTGAGAATCGCTCGAGATGGACCTGGTGGCAGATGCCGTTGCCGGGCCGCGAGAAGTGGATCCCGTGCTTGGCCGCGACGTCTTGCAGGTAGGTGTGGTCGTCGGCGTTGCGGGTGTCGACCTGCAGCATCTGGTGGTCGACGTAGCTAACCGAGAGACCGGTCTTGATCCGGGGCACCTCCATCGCCTCGAACATCAGGTAGGCCAGCGTGCCCGTCGCGTCCTGGGTCAGGGTCTGGTCGATCCGCAGCCCGACCTCCTCGCCCGGCGCCATCGACCCACTCAGGAGGTGATCGGCGATTAGCTTGCGGGTCAGATTCATTCGCTCAGTCATGCTTCCTCCCGTGCGCCGCACGAACCCGCCAACCACTCCATGGCGAGCATCTATCGGTGTGCCCCCGTCAAGCCTCGCTCCCGCCGATACCAGGCGCGTTCGCCGAGGTACTGCGCGGGCACGTAGATCCGCCCGTCCATGATCCGACGAGCGGTGCGATAGGTGCTGACGCTCCGAACCTGTCCAGATTCGACTTCTACGCCGATCTCGAGGACGCCGGCGGCGTGCCCGATCCGAACCGTTCCATCGACGGGCCGCGCGACCTCTCGAACCAGGGTGCCGTCGAGGCTGGCGGCCACGGCGGTGCAGATGGCGGCC
>JACCZL010000290.1 GCA_013695975.1 Chloroflexota bacterium | reverse complement strand
AGGCGAGTGGCGCGATCCGGTCACCGCGCCCGACCGTCCAGGTGGTGCGATAACCGCTCGGGGTGGGGTCGCGGGAGACCAGGATCCTGTTCGCATTGAGGTCGACGACCCAGACCTCCGGGATGTTATGGCGAGCGTAGAGCGGCAGCTTCGTTCGACGGTCGTACTCCAGGGACGTGTCGGCCACCTCGACGACCAGGAAGATGTCCGCTGGCGTCGGGTGCGCCGTGGTGTAGAAGTCGAGTCGGGGCCTCAGGAGCGCCAGGTCGGGCTGCGGCTCGTCGTGCTCGCCCAAGCGAATTGGGCTCTGGACTCGGACCAGGGCCATATCCCCGAAGCGCTGCTCGAAGCGTTTACCGAACCGGTCTACCGTCCCGGCATGCGGGCTGCCAATGGGCGACATCTGGATGATCTCTCCGTCGATCAGCTCGACCCGGTCGTCCTCGGCCAGGACGCCGGCCCGCCCCATCTGTTGGTAGTCATGGACCGTAAAGCGGCGCCTGGTCGGCGTCAGCGTCATCGTGGGCCTCCAGACACTATTGTAGCCCGACCAGACGCCGCCTCAGGCGTCCGGCCCGAGCTCCCCCATCCGAACCGCGACCGTAAGGGAGCGTCCCCGGGGTCCCCTGGCCTGACGTTCGGGTCCGCCGGAGCGCTCCCTTACGGTCGCGGTTCGGATGCCCTGGCCTGCGCCAAGCCCGACCCGTGTGTCAACCGACCCATTGGAGCGCGGAACGTCGTGGCAGTACCCGCCACTCCGTGCGAAGCTGGCGGGCCCGGGTCCTGGACCGGGCTAAGGTGATCATCGCGCGCGTAGATGCTCATGCGCACATCGATGAGCACCTTGATCATCTTGGGCCCCGCATGATCATCTTGGGACTAGTGGGTCACTTGACACGCGCTCTGCCGCGGGTATCGCGGCCGCGAGCGGCGCCGGGCGGAGGGCGTCCATCCCGGGCCACGCCGCGGTGACCGCGCCTATGCTTCAATAGCGCCGGCGGGGTGACCGATGCCCCACCCGGGGGCCCCATGTTCAACTGGTATTCGGCGCCCACGTTCGGGGCGATGCTCCTGTTCTGCTTGCTGGCGGCGTATGTCCTGACGCGGAGCTCGCGCGGGCCGATCTCGCTCGCGGTCGTCGTGGCGCTGCTCGGGATGGCCTCCTACCTGCTGGGACAGGGGATGCAGGCGAACGCGCCGACGGCTGAGGCGTGGCTGCCCTGGGCACGAACCTTTCAGGGCGGCGCCCCGATCGCCGCGGCGGCGTGGTACTGGGCGAGCCTGCTCCTGCTCGTCGAGCAGGGCGCGGCGCCGATGCAGGGGTACCTGCGCCGGGTCGGCTACCCGCTTGGGTGGCTATTCGTCGTCGCCTCGGTCATCTGCACGGTCGGGGTTTACGTCGACGACTGGCTGTACGTCTGGAGCGCGCCGACGGTAGTCGCGACAGAGCAGCCGCCCTTCGTCCGCTACGCTGCGCCGGCCGGCCGGCTCTACTCCACCTTCGTCCTGCTGGTCCTGGCGACGTGCGTGGGCGCGGCCGTAAACCTCTGGCTGGGCTGGCGCCTACCGCTGTCAGGGGAGCTGCGCCGCCGCTTCGGCTGGCTCCTGCTGAGCGCCCTGCTGTTCATGCCGGAGGTCAGTGGGCTCGCCCTCACCCACTGGCGCTCGGCCGAGTACTGGCCGGCCTGGCTCAACCACCTGGCCCTGGCCGCGGCGATGGCCCTGATGGCGTCGAACGTCGCCGCCTACGAGCGCCTCCGTCACGGCCAGGTCATCCGCATCGACTTGCTGTACTTCCTCGCGGCGTGGCTGCTGATCTGCGCGGGGTGCGTGCTCGTCTTCGTCCTGGTCGGCGGGGGCTACAGCTTCGCCTGGCTGGGCCTGCTCGTGACGTCGCTGGCCCTGCTGATGCTGGGCAACGCCCTGGCCGACCCCGCCCGCCGCCTGCTCGACCGCCTCTTCTTCGGGCGCGTCGTCGAGCATCTCCGCTCGAATCTGACAGCGGTCGTCCAGAGCGCCGGGATGACCGAGAACCTGGGCGTCGTCCTAGACCAGGCCCGGAGCGAGATCGCCGAAGCGTCGACCGAGCACGACGTCCGCCTCACCCAGGAGGCCCTCCGGCGCCTGAACCGCCCGGCCGCCCTGGCCCAGTCTGGACTGGCTACCCGCCTCCCGCGGACCCTGGCCGCCGCCCGTGCCCATCGGGGCGTGGTGGAGGCCGAGGCGACGCCGCTCGAGCGGGCCCAGACCCTCCGCGAGATCCTGACCGTCGCCGTCGAGCGCCTGAAGCCGCCCGACGGCGAGGCCGGGCTCAGTGCGCCGGCCGCCCTGCAGTACCACATCCTCCGCGAGGAGTACGTCCAGGGTCTGCCGAACGCCCAGATCATGATCCGCCATAGCATTAGCGAGGGGACGTTCCACCGCAACCGCCGCGAGGCGGTCGCCATCCTCGCCCGCGAGCTAGCCGAGCAGGAGGAGCGGGTGCGATAGCCAGGGTGCGTGTCATCCTCTTGCACCCCCGGTTGCGAACAAGCCCTCACCCAGCGAAGCTCTGCTACGTCAACCCTCTCCCAGGGGGAGGGTCGGCTTCAACAGCACGCACGGTGCGGGGCCGGCGCAGCGTTGAGCCTGCGTGCGCGCTGCAAGGCGCGGGCATTGCTGACGAGGGAGGGCAGGGTATTGAGGCGATGGACCGAGTTGGCGTTGCGGACCTTGGGCCGCTCGATGCCCAGGGCGGTGGCCTGGCTGTTGATCCGCTCGGCCGAGGTCCGTTGGCGGTAGCTGGCCTTGAACGGGGCGGCCTGGCGATCCAGGGTCGCCCGCATCGGGCCGCCCGGTGCGAGGGTGATGGCCGTGCTGCCGCCGTGTCCCTGGCGGAAATGCGCATCCTCGCAGAGCTGGCCGGTCGGCACGGGGAACCGCGGCGGGCAGCCGTGGCGCAAGGCGCGGTCGCCGTCCTCGTGGGTGAAGCGGGCGCGCGGGACCATCGCCAGGCCCTTGGCGCAGCGCGGGAGGCCGTGCTCGTCGTGATCGGGCGGTGGCTGGCCCCGCAGGTTGAGCGGGATAGCGGCGATGCCGCCCTGCTCGGCGCAGGGCTGGTAGACGTGCCACGCGTCGAAGGCGGCATCGGCCGCCACGTTGGTGGGGCGGAAACCCAGGGTCGCCTCCGCTTGTCGGTGCAACGGCTGGTAGTAGGTCAC
>JACCZL010000251.1 GCA_013695975.1 Chloroflexota bacterium | reverse complement strand
ACCATTCGTCGTCGATGCGCCAGCGGTCCTGGATACTGGCCACGGCGCGAGGATGGGGCCAGCCGCGTCGCCGTACCGTGATTGGGTGGCCGGCTGAGTCCGTCTCGACCTGGATCGGGACCGGCCGGTTGAGCGGTCGCAGCTCGCGAATCTCGCTGGACGTGCGGGAATCTCGCCGAGCAGCACCGCGCGGATCGGGATCGCGATCATGCACAATTGGGCTACCTCAAACACAGGCTACTCTTAGCGTAAAACATTTGTTCTATTTGTCAAGGGGATGTCCATCATCCTTTCCGACCCGTCTATTTGTCAGAACGTCTGGATGGATCGTTGTCGACTGCATACGTCGATGTCCGAGTGGTAGGATCGTCCGTCGTGCAGCGGCCCCGACCTGAGGTGATCGACGTCCATGCCCACGTCATGCCGTGGCCACTTCTCCAGGGCCTGGCGCGCCGCGGTCTTGCCGATCTGGCCGGCGCCGACGAGCGGGTCGTCAGGCTGGCGCCCGAGGTGAGCGGGTTGCCGGCCGGGGCGCCGATCCCCTTTCCGACCGAGCAGTACGACCTGGAGGCGCGGGTCGCGGCGATGGACGCGCGCGGGGTCCATGTCGAGGCCCTCTCGGCCCCGCCGTTCCTCTTCGCCGCGGCGGCGACGGACGACGACTTCGCCTGTGACCTCGCGCGGCGGTCGAACGACGCGTTGGCCGAGTTTGTCGGCCAGGCGCCCGAGCGGTTCGTCGGCCTGGGTACGGCGCCGGTCGGTCGGCCGGGCGCGGCCGGGGAGGCCCGGCGTTGCCTCGACGAGCTCCATTTCGTTGGGGTCACGCTCGGGACGGCCGGCGGTGGGCGCGAGCTGGACGATCCGATCAACGAGGCGCTATGGGCCTTCCTGGCCGAGCGGCGGGCGTTCGCCTTCCTCCATCCGAGTGGGGCGTCGTCGTCGGAGCGACTCGCGAGCTACCACCTCTACCAGCTCCTGGGTTACCCGAGCGAGACAGCGCTGGCGGTGGCGCGGTTAGTCTTCGGCGGCGTGCTCGAGCGGCACAGCCTGACCCTCTGCCTCGCCCACGGCGGTGGGGCCATCCGCGCCCTGGCCCCCCGTCTCGACCTGGGCTGGGCGCGCAAGTCGGTCGCCCGGACGACGCCCGAGCCGCCGAGCGCCTACCTGGACCGGCTCTGCTACGACACGGCCGTCTTCGATACGGTGGCGCTGCGGCGGCTGATCGAGGACGTTGGCGCCGAGCGCGTCCTGCTCGGCACCGACGAGCCGTTCGACCTGGCCGACCACACCCCGTGCGCGACGATCGAAGCGCTCGCGCTGGACCCGGAGGCCGAGGCTGCTATCCTGGGCGGCAACGCGCGCAGGCTCCTGCGGCTCCCCGGCCGGCGACGCGAGGGGCAGGACAAGCCCCGCCCCTACGAGAAGGGCGGCCCAGCCATCCCGGCGTGACCGTCCAGACCTCGTCAAATGATCCTGGTTCTTGCTCAATCTCGCTGACGCTGATGTGGGCCACAGGTAGTCCGGCTCCAGGAGCATTACTCCGGCTCGGCTCACGGATCAGGGTGCCTGCTGGGCCAGCAGCAACGGTGAGGTCGATGCACCCGAGCGAGGGCGACTTCTCTTCCTGGTAGAGCGCCCAGCGGAGACTGGTTCCTGATCAGCGAAAGTGAGCATGAGCCATGATCCTTTACACCGGCTTGCAGTCCGGACTGGCCGAAAGCTACGCTGAGGGCCCCTGAGGCGCGTGGGCTGGCTCCACCGCTCAGGCGAGGAGTCGTCGTGCCGTATCGCAAGCGACTGCACATCGCGCCGACCGAAGACTGGTCCCAGCCGCGGCTCCAGTTCACCTGGCCGGAGCAAGTCAGCTCCGAGCTGATCCGCCCGGTCGTCCTGTTCGGGTCCTCGCCTGCTGAACGGGCCAAGCAGACCGGCGTCCCCGAGCGCACGCTCCGACGCAAAGCCGATCGGTTCGATGCCGAGGGCATGGCCAGCCTCTTCCAGACCGGCAGTCCACCTGCTCCTCGCGCTCTACCCCCGGCGGTCCGCCGCGCGATCGCCGAGCTCAAGGCCGAATACCCGGCGTTCCGACCCCACGCACTGGCCAGGATCTGCTACGCCCGTTTCGGTCGCCGCCCCAGTCCCCACACCGTCAAGCGCGTCCTGACCGAAGAACCGCCCCGACCCAGGTCACGCGACGGTACCCGCCCTACGCTCAGATCGCCGATGCTCCTGAGCGGCGGCTGGCCGCCGTCCGCCTCCATGCGGACGGCTGGCCCGTCCGAAGTATCGCGGGCTATGGGGAGCAGGGAGCGGTCTGGCTGCACGGCGAGCACCTGACGGTCCACTTCGCCGAGGAGCCGTTGGCCCACTACATGGTGGCCTATGAGCGGGATCACAAGGCCCTGAAGTCAATCACCGAGCCGCGGCTGCTCGAGACGCGGTTCAAATCACCCCAGCTGGCCTTGTGGGAGTTGGGGCCGGACGACTGGCATCTGGTGATACGGCTACCGGAGTACGCGCCGCGTCGACGACAGACTGCCGCCGCGGTTCAGCTCCCCTGCTTCCGGAAGCAGCAGCGTCTACTGGATGACGTCGGTAGCCTGCTGGAGGACCGACGGGGGGACGGTCAGCCCCAGGGCATGGGCGGCCTTCAGGTTGACGATGAAGTCGAACGTGGTCGGCTGCTCGACGGGAAGCGCGGCGGGCCGGGCACCTCTGAGGATCTTGTCCACGTAGGGCGCGGTGGCGCGCCACACCGCGGGAAAGTTCAGCCCGGAGAGGGTCCAGCCCCCCGGGGCCCCGGAGGCCCCGTTTCGCACCGGGAAGTAGCTAGTGGGTCACTTGGCATGAACGACGCCATTGGTCGAGGGTGGTGAGACGCCGATGGATCGGCCGACGGGCGCAAGCGCCGGAGCCACCGAGGGCATGGTGGTGACGTTGACGGCT
>JACCZL010000244.1 GCA_013695975.1 Chloroflexota bacterium | reverse complement strand
GGTTGTTCGGGAGCGGAGCGCGGGCCGGATCGGGCTCAGCGCGGACAGCGGCCGGCGCAAACAGGATGAGCAAGGCGAATGCCGGGGCGCACCATCGGGCCATTACGACGCCTCCGCCGCGGGGTGGGTAAGTCACCATAAGAACGGGCGAGTCGTCGGCCGGTGACGAGCGCCGCCGATGGCCGGTCGGCCGTTCGAACAAGGCATGGGCGCTTTGCCCGGTACACCAGGAAGGGCCTAGAATATGGGCGCTCTTCAGGATCGCGCGGCGACTGCCAAAGGAGGAGCGTGCGTAGGCCCGACTTCGCCTGGCTGAGACTGATCGTCCGTCGCTACGTACCGTGGGTGGTCATCGATCTCCCGCTGGTCTGGTGCTGCTACGCCTTTGCCATGCTGGTCCGCGGCGCGACCGTGGACCTCGACTACGGACCGGCCCTCGTGTTTGGGCTGCTGGCCAGCGGGCTGGTGGTCGTCTGCAACGAGGCCTTTGGGATCTACCGACGCTGGTGGCGCTACGCCACCTCGCAGGACCTGGTTCCCCTGGTCATTTCGATCACCTGCGCGACGGTCCTGATTGTCGGGGCCGACCTGGCCTGGCCGGTCGCCCGTCCGATGCCGCTCAGCGTCGTCGTCCTAGGCAGCTTCTTCAGTCTGTGCGCGATGACGGCGGTGCGCTACCGGACCAAGCCGCTGGCCACCGTCCGGCAGACCTGGCGACGGATGGTCGCGGCGCCGGAGGGTCGGACGACGCGCGTGCTGATCGTGGGGGCCGGGGAGGCCGGCCAGCTCCTCGGCTGGCAGCTCCACAACGGCCCGCACGCCCAAGGCCACCACGTGGTCGGCTTCGTCGACGACGATCCCCACAAGCAGGGGGTGCTGATCCACGGACGGAAAGTCCTCGGCAGTCGCGCCCAGATCCCCGGGCTGGTCGAGAAGCACGCCGTCGACCTGATCGTGCTGGCGATCCACTCGATCTCCGGGCGCGACTTCCGCGACATCGTCGGCATCTGCCAGGAGACGCCCGCCCAGATCAAAGTCTTGCCGAACGTCCTCGGCGAGTTTGGCGACGACCATGCCCACGCGATCGGCGGCGGGCTCGGCCTGACCACGGCCGGGCCGGGCGGCTCGCTCTTCGGCGACATCACCCTCGAAGACTTGCTCGGCCGCCACAGTGTCCAGATCGACCGAGCCCAGTGCCAGCATCTGGTCCGCGGGAAGACAATCCTGGTGACCGGAGCGAGCGGCTCGATCGGCGCCGAGCTCTGCCGCCAGCTCGCCGACCTGCGGCCGGCGCGGCTGTTGATGCTCGACTCGAACGAGAGCGGCCTCCACGATCTGAGCGTCGAGCTGCAGGGCTACCGCTCGGACGACACGGTGCTGATCCCGATCGTCGCGGATGTGACCCACGAGCCGCGGATCCGGTCGGTCTTCGTTCAGGAGCGACCCGCCGTCGTCTTCCACACCGCGGCGTACAAGCACGTGCCGTTGATGGAACAGTATCCTGAAGAGGCCGTCCGGGTGAACGTCGGCGGGACCCGCCTGGTCATGGAGCTGGCCTCGGAGTACGGCGCGGAGCGGTTCGTCCTGGTCTCGAGCGACAAGGCGGTCGATCCGAGCAGCGTGATGGGAGCGACCAAGCGGGTCTGCGAGATGCTGGGCGCGGCGATGCCGTCCGTCCGGACGCGCTTCGCCGCGGTCCGGTTCGGCAACGTCCTCGGCAGCCGCGGCAGCGTCGTCCCGACGTTCAGCAAGCAGATCGACCTGGGTGGGCCGGTCACGATCACCGACCCGTCGATGGCGCGCTACTTCATGAGTGTGGCTGAAGCCTCGAGCCTGATCATCCAGGCCGCCAACTACACCGAGGGCGGCGACGTCTTTATCCTGGACATGGGCGAGGAGATCAAGGTGGCCGAGCTGGCGCGGCGAATGATCCGCCTGCGTGGGCTCCGACCCGACGTCGACATCCCGATCGTCGTGACCGGCCCGCGGCCGGGCGAGAAGCTCCGCGAGGCGCTGACCGATGACGATGAGCGCCGCGTCGCGACCCCCCATCCGCAGGTCTTCAGCGTCCAGAGCCAGCGTCGCGCCTGGGCCCGGAGCGAGCTGATCGCGGCGACTGCCGAGCTGCTGGCCACGGCCCGCATCGGCGACCGGGGCGCGATCCGCGGCCAGCTCTGGGCGATCGCTCGCGACGGGATAGCCCCGGTGCCGGTGCCGGCGCTGGCGCGCGGGAGCTGGGGATTTGGCGTTGGTAGCTGGGAAGCGGGGCGCACGGCCGGAACGGCGCTCCTGCTGGCCGGGCCGCCGCGTCGGGTCCTGGCCTCGCCCCGATCCACTGCCCTGCCACCACCGATCCCGGCCCAGCCTCCGCTCGAACTCCTGGCGGGCCGCGCTGGGCGTGCCCTGCTCGGCGCAGCCGATCACACGCTCGCCCTTGAGCCGTTGTACGCCCTGCCGGCGATCGTGGCGCTGCTCGCCTATCCGAATCCGCTGGTCGCGCCGGCGATCGGCGTGCTCCTCATCCCGTGGCTGCTGCGCGCGGTCCGGACCGGTCGACCGGCCACAGCCACGCCCTTCGACGTCCCGCTCGCGCTCTTCTTCACCGGTGCCTGCGTCGGGCTCTTCGCCACCACCAATGAGCTGTGGGCCGGTATCCGGATGAGCGGCATCCTCGCCGCCATCGGCCTGTTCTACTTGATCGTTCATCACGTGACGAGTCACCGTCGCCTGCGGATGGCGCTGCTGACCACGACGCTCGGCGCGGTCCTGGGCAGCCTGACGCTGGTCGTGCTGACGGCGCCGTACCTCCCGCTCGGATCGATCCTCGGGCCCTGGGATTGGCTCATTGGGGCGACCGACGGCTGGCGCCGGGCGATCCTGGCGCCCGACGAGGCCCTCGAGCGGTATCGCCTGCGGCCATCGGGTGTCGGCGGCCTGGCGACGTTTGGGCTGGCCCTCTCGGTCGGCCCGGCGCTGGCCGGGGTCCGGCCCTCGACGCGCGTCCTGGGCTTTGGGCTGGGTGCCTTCTTCGTCCTGATCGTATTCCTGAGCGGTAACCGCGGCTCGCTGGTCAGCGTGGCGGCGCTCGGGGTAGCGCTGCTTGGATTACGCAACGGCTGGTTCCTGGCGGCCGTGCCGGTCGTCATGGTGGGGCTCTGGGCCGTGCTCGAGCGCGGCCTGCTCGAGCTGGCGGCGCCAACAGCCCAACCGCTCGCGGTGAAGCTCCAGTTCTGGCAGAACGCCGCGCGGATGCTCCACGACTTCTCGCTGACTGGCGTCGGGCTCGGCCTGCGCTCAGTCCGCGATCTGTACGAGGCCTACTTCCTGCCGGTCGGGCCGAGCTTCAGTCACGCCCACAACGTCTTCATCCAGGCCTACCTGGAGCAAGGCCTGCTGGGCTGCGCCGGCCTGGTCAGCCTGACGGCGATGGTATTTTTCTACGCGCGGCGGGCTGTCGCCGATGCCCGCGACCCGATCGCCTGGGGGACCGCGCTCTCGGCTGGCGGCGCCGCGGCAGTGCTGGTCTTTGAAGGGTTGACTGAGGTCGCCCTGCTGACGAGCTTCGGGACGGTCTTGCTGCTGGTGGCGCTCGGTTTGCTGGTGGTGGCCGGGCGCGTCGACGCGCACCGCGGGGCACACCAGGAGCGCCCGGGCTGGCCATTGCTCCGGCGTCGCCCCCGCGGGCGGCAGGCCCTCCCGAGGCCACGCATCGCCACGCCGATCCTGGTCGGGTTTTTGGCCGTGCTGGGATTGGCCCTGGTCGCTACGCCGCTCGGCGCCTCGCTCTACCTCAACCTCGGCACGGTCGAGCGCAGCCGCGCGCTGCTGTCGGATGGGACGTCGCGGGATGAGCGAGAGCGGCGACTCGCCCGCTCCGAAGCGCTCCTGCGCCAGGGCCTGCTCATCGACGACCGCGATCCATCGCTCTGGCGTAACCTGGCCGAGGTCGCGATCGCCCGCGGTGACGGGGCTGAGGCGCGTGGGCTGCTCCGGCGGGCTCGCGAGCGGACGGAGCCGACCGATCAATACGGCCTGTATCAACTTGGACGACTCAATCGCGAGTCCGGCTTCTGGGAGGAGGCGATTCGGTCCTGGCGCGAGGCGGGCGCGGGCCTGGCCCTCCGCGAATGGGGCGCCGAGCTGCGGCTGCGGCGGCAGTGGAACAAGGCCAGCGCCGTGCTCCTCGCGGCGGCCGAGCTGCGACCCGACGACTCCGACGTCCACCGCCACTACGTCCAGGCCACCCGCCTGACCGCGAGCGGGCCTGAGGGGGCGATCCGCGAGCTGGAGCGCCTGGCCAGGCTCGCCCCACGCTCGCCCTGGCCGCACGTGGAGCTGGCCCGCCTCTACGACGACCTCCTTCGGACGGACGAAGCGGCGGCCGCTCGCGCCACGGCCCAGACCTTCGGGGCCACGACGGCGCCAAGGTAACGCTGCGAACGGATGGGCGCGCTCGTAGGGGCGGTTCGCGAGCCGCCCCTACCGACGTAAGAGGGAGGTCGGCAGCAGCATCACGAGGGTGATGCCGGCCAGGAGGACCAGGCCGGTCGTAAAGGCGCCGGTCAGGTCCTTGAGGAGCCCCATCAGGGCCGGCCCGGCGAAGCCGCCGATCTCGCCGAACGCGAAGTACATGCCCGCGGCGGTGCCCATCGCCGAAGCGCCGACTTCGCGGAGGTCCATCAGCATCGACAGGAGGAGTGGCAGGATCGCGCCGGCGCAGAAGCCCTGCACCACGAGAATCAGGACCAGGGCCGGGCCGTCGAGGACGCTGACGGCCAGGAGACTGGCGGCCACGACGAGCAGGAGCGTCGCGACGACCGGCTTGCGGCCCACCCGCGCCGCCAGGCGGGCGATCAGGATGCTGCCGAAGATGCTCGAGACGCCAGGCAGGGCCGCGAGATAGCCGGCGTCGGCCGGGCTGAGCCCCTTGCTCTCAAGGATCTGGGGGAGCCAGTTGCGGAAGCCGTGGCCGATCATGAAACCGGTAAAGCCGACGACCACGACGAGCCAGACCGCCCTGGTCTGGACGACGGTCCGCCAGGCGCCGGGGCCGTCATGACGGCCGCGCCCGTCGGCCGGCGGCGGGTCGCGAGCGAGCAGCCACCAGCCGACGGCGATGGCGGTCGCCAGCACGCCATACGCGGTGCAGGTGAGCCGCCAGCTCCCGAGGAGCGGCAAGATCAGGGCGTTCGTCGCGGCCAGCGCCACCACGTTTCCGCTCGTCGACCCGGTCGTGTAGATGCCTGAAGCCACGGCCCGAGGGCGGCCCGTGAACCAGCCAGCGACCACCTTCGGCAGGCCGATCGAGACGATCGGCCCGCCACAGCCGAAGAGGGCCACGGCCGCGAAGAGCGTCGGGAAGTCGATGGCGATCGCCCGGCCGTAGGCCGAGGCCGCCACGAGCAACGCCCCGAGCGTGAGCGCCCGCCGGGTGCCGACACGATCGACGAAGAGCCCCGCGGGGTAGGAGACGACGATGTAAACGAGCTGCCAGGCGCCGAAGACCAGACCGGCCTGGGCATAGCTCAGGCTGAGGTCCGACCGGATCGGCGTGATCAGCGCCGCCAGCGAGGCCGACACGACGCCAAAGCCAAAATAGACCGACCAGGCCAGGGCGAGCATGCCCCAATGAGCGCGCTCGGGAGGGTCGAGTTTGGTGGGGGAAGACACGGCAGTAGATTGTAGGGGCGTGCTAGCATTGGGCCACGCCACAAGCGGAAAGGCGCCAGATGACCTCCTACGATTCCGTACGCCAGAGGCTGGAGGGCGGCAGACCCGTCGTGCTCGGGGGGCCGATGGGGAGCGAGCTGGTGACACGCGGGGTGCGGTGGCGTGGGCATGGGATGCTGACCGACGCCGACGCCGTGCGCGCGCTCTACGGCGAGTACCTGGCGGCCGGCGCCGACGTGATCCGCACCAACACGTTCCAGCTCAATCGACGCATCTACCTCGACGTCTTCCGCGACGTCGCCCACATGCGGCACATCGGCGCCCCTGGCTTGGAGCACCGCGCCGCCGAGCTGACGCGCCGCGCCGTCGAGCTCGCTCGTGAGGCGCGCGCCGCGAGCGGCCGCGACGAGGCCGCCATTGCCGGCGTGCTGTCGCCACTCGAGCACTGCTTCCGTCCCGACCTCGCCCCCGAAGCGGCGGTCGCGCGCGCCGAGCACGCCGAGCTGGCCGTCATCCTCGCCGCGGCCGGGGCCGACCTGCTCGTGCTCGAGTCGATGAACACGCTCGGCGAGGCCCGCGCAGCCGCGGACGCCGCCCGAGCAGCCGGGTTGCCATTCTGGGCCAGCTTCGTCCTCGGACCGGACGGTCGCCTGCTGGGCGGCGAGCTGCTCGCCGAGGCTGCCGCGGCGATGCGGGAGGCCGGCGCCGTGGCGGTACTGGTCAACTGCATCCCACCCGACGGTGTCGGCTCGGCGCTCGAGACGCTGCGCGGCGGCCCGGCCGGCGCGTTCCCCCACCTCGGCAGGTTCGACCCGCCCTCCTGGAAGTTCGAGTTCTTCCCGCGCTTCTGCGAGACAGAGGCGTGGCCGCCCGCGCGTCTGGCCGAGGCCGGCGCCGCGTGGCAC
>JACCZL010000240.1 GCA_013695975.1 Chloroflexota bacterium | reverse complement strand
CGATCTGGGCCAGCTTGGGCAGCTCGGGCGCCACCTGGGTCGACGTCGTCAGCGCAACGTCGAAGCCGCCGCCGGCGCCGGCCTCGGCCAGCAGTTGCCTGGCGCCCTCCGGATCGTGCTTGCAGTGCTCGGCCTGCTCGCGGTCGTAGCCGAGCGACGACGGCGGATAGGGCAGGCAGGCCGCCTCGACGATGCCTTCCATGACGGTCGTCGCGAAGCGCTGGCGGTTGATGGCCAAGGCAACCGCCTGGCGCACGCGCGCGTCGTCGAGCGGCGACTGTCGCACGCTGAGCAGGACGTTGAAGAAGCTGGCGCCCACCGCGGCGGTGCCGCTCTGGAGGGCGGGGTTGGCCGCCAGCCGCTTGAACTCGCTGACCTGGACCCGCTCGGCCAGATGAACGCCGCCGCTTTCCAGGCTGACCGAGAGCGACGCGGCGTCGGGGATGACCCGCAGGACCACCCCGTCCAGATAGGGCAAGTCCTGGCGCCAGTAGTCGGGGAAGCGCGACAGCCGCAGCTCGTTGCCCGGCAGCCACTGGTCGACGATGAACGGTCCGGTCCCGATCCCCTTGCTCTCGTCCTTGCCCGCCGTCTCCCGATCGAGGATGTACAGCAGGTCGAGTGTATCGAACACGCCGGGATTCGGCTTGTCGAAGCGCAGGACGACGGTCGACGGGTCCGGCGTCTCAACCTGCTTGACCTCCATGGCCAGCGGTCGGATGTTGGCCGCCCGCTTCTCGTCCCTGGCCCAGTCGAAGCTGAACGCGACGTCCTCCGCGTCGAGCTCGCGCCCGCTGTGGAACTTGACCCCTTTGCGCAGCTTCAGCGTGAGGCTGAGATTGTCGGGCGCGAGCTCCCAGCTCTCGGCCAGCTCGGGCTGGGGCTTGAGGGCCTGGTCGTAACGGGCCAGGACGTTCCAGATCGCGTTGAACATCGGGAAGCTGCCGGGGTTCAGGGCGTAGGGGTCGAACTTGGTGATGTCGGCCGTCTTGCCAACGATCAGCCGGCCACCGCGGACCGGCGGCCCGGCCGCGGCGGCCGGGGCTTGTCCGGACGCCGCTTTCGCGGCGGCGGCCTCGGTCGGCTTGGCCGCGATCGGCACGGCCTGGGTGGCCGCCGGTTTCGCCTCGACGGGCTTGCCCTGCACTGGTCCGGGGGGAGCGGCCGTCGGCGCGGGGGCGCCGATCGGGGCGCAGCCCACGAGTGCGAGGGCACTCGTGGCCACGGCGACTCGGCGGATGAACTTCCTGCGCGTCAGATGCATCATCGTGCTCTCCTCCCGAGATGCGCTGTGCCCGGCCAGGGCGAGCGGCAGCCATGACGCGATATGATAGCCGGCCGCCGCGACCCGTCAGCCGCGCGGCCGACGCCGAGACGCACGGGTGACGACTCGAAGGGGAGAGGAGCGAGACGTGTCAGACAAGACGGTGGCATTCATCGGGCTGGGGAACCTCGGATTCCCGATCGCCCGCAACCTGGTCGACGACGGCTACCAGCTCAAGATCTTCGATCTCCAGAGCGAGAGCGACGCCGTGACTGATCTGGTCGCTCGGGGGGCCGAATTCGCGGAGTCGCGCAAGCGCCTGGTCGAGGGGGTCGGGTGCGTAGTGACCCTGCTGCCGGACTCCGAGGCCGTCCTGGATACCTACCTGGGCGCCGACGGCCTGCTGCCCCATCTCGCCCCCGGTACCCGCTGCATCGAGATGACGTCCGGCTACCCGGAGGCGACCCGCCGGCTTGGCACGGCGCTCGAGGGTATCGGGGCCCGGCTGATCGACGCCCCGATCTGCAACGGCGCGGTGCCGGGGGCGTACGAGCGGCGTCTGGTCCACCTGGTCGGCGGCGAGCGTGAAGACTTCGAGGCGTGCCGCGAGCTGCTGGGTGTCAGCGCGCGCAAGGTGATCCACGTGGGACCACTGGGCAGCGGCCATGCGATGAAGACGGTCAACAACTCCGTGGCCGCGACGTTCAACGTCGCCGTGGCCGAGGGCCTGGCGCTCCTGGCCGCGTGCGGGGTGCCGCCGGACCGAGCGATCGAGCACCTCGCGGAGTGCTCGATCAACGGCAGCGGCTTCGAGCGAGCAGCCGAGGCATTCCGGCGCGACTGGGACGCGCCGCCGAGCTTTCGCCTCGCCCTCCAGCGCAAGGACATGCGCTACGCGGCGCGTCTGGCGGCGGAGCTGGGCCTGCCCCACCCGGTCGGCGACGCGGCGCACGGGGTGCTCCTGGACGCCGAGCGGGCCGGCTTTGGCGACGCCGATTGGAGCCAGGCCGCGTTCCGACGATACGGCCTGACTCCCACGTCGGAACCATGAAGGCCAGGCAGCTCGCCGACGTTCGGACCCGTCTGTGCTATTCGGCGGCCGAGGAGCTTTAGATGCAGCGGCACTTTGCCGGACTCGAACCCCGAGCGGAAGAGCGCCGCGAACGACGGCGAGCCGTCAGTCATACCGCTTCACACGTCGACCTCCGGCGAGAGCACATCACCGCGCCGTTACTTTTCGACCGCGGTCCCGGCCAAGAGCTGGGCTTCCAGCGCGGTGTAGTCGAACCCTTGCACCTTCTTGGACATCGCCCAGGTGGTGCGCTGCATCGTGATCGGCATGACGAACGATTCGTCGAGCAGGAGCTGGGTCAGCTCCCGATACCCATCCTTCGCCCTGGCTGGGTCGGTCTCGACGCGGGCGCGCTGGGCCAGCTCGGCGTAACGGTCGGATTGATAGTTCGACGCATTGGCCGGGCGGAACGGGAAGAGAAGGGTGACGACACTGCCGGGGTGGAAGTTGCCGGCCCCGGTCGGGCCGAGCCAGAGGCCGCGGAACTTCCGCCCGACCAGATTCTCCAACCAGCCGCTCGCTTCCATCTCCTGAATCCGCACCCGCACCCCCAGCCTGGCGAGGTCCGACTGGAGGACCTGAGCCATGCCGCGCAGCGGCTCGAGGGCGGTGTTGGTGGTGAGCGTAACGTCGAAGCCGGCGCCCTGCCCGGCCTCAGTCAGCAGCGCCCTGGCCCGCTCGAGGTCGAAGCTGTAGGCGTTTGCCTGGCCCTCGTCCCAGGCCGGATTGCTCGGCCCCCAGGGGATCGACTTCGGTCGACCGACCCCCTGGAGGACGCTGTCGACGATGCGCTTGCGGTCGATGGCCCAGTTGATCGCCTGTCGAACCCTGGGATCGTCGAGCGGCGGCTGGAGCACGTCCGCCCCGAGATAGAAGTTCTCGGAGCCGGCGTCGCTGCTCAAGACGCTCAGCGAAGGATTGCCCTTGAGTCGTGGGATCTCGGCGTAGGCCGGCGAGACGGCCAGGTCCACGGCGCCCGACTCCAGGTTGACCGACAGCGCCTGCGGGTCAGGGACGACCCGAATGACCACTTCGTCGAGCAGCGGAACGCCGGAGCGCCAGTAATCAGGGTTTCGCGCGAGCACGAGCTGGTCGTTCGGGGTCCAGCGCACCCACTTGAACGGGCCGGTGCCGACCACCTGCGCGCCGGTGTCGAGGTCGTCGAAGCTCCGAGGGTCGAGCATCACCAGGGCCTCGAACATGTCGAAGATGCCCGGGCGCGGCTCCTTGAACTTGAGCACGATCGTCGAGGAGTCCGGGGTCTCGATCTCGCCGATGTCGTTGCTGTAGCCCCGCCACTGGGACCCGACTTTCTCTTCGCGGACTCGGAGCAGGTTCGCCTTGACGTCCTCGGCGGCGAGCTCACGGCCGCTGTGGAACTTGACCCCCTTCCTCAGCTTGAACGTCAGGCTCAGGGCGTCCGGGCTGAGCTCCCACGACTCGGCGAGCACCGGTGTGTCCTTCAGGCCGGCCCGCCAATCCTTGCGGATGAGGGTCTCGCCGACCTGGTTGAGCCAGGCGTAGTTGGGGAAGTAGAGGGTGTGGACGTTCTTGGGCTGGACGTCGGCGACCTGGGCGATGCGGAGGGCGCCGCCACGGGGTGGCCCGCCGGCCGCGGGCGCGGGCGCCGTCGGCT
>JACCZL010000223.1 GCA_013695975.1 Chloroflexota bacterium | reverse complement strand
ACCGTCGCCCAACCGCCCACAACCATGGCAACGGGCGGGCGAGCCGCTCCCCGATCGTTGTGGCCTCGGCATCCCTTGGCCGGCCATGTCAAGACGGCCTCGCCCCCTTGGCGGCCACCGTGCTGCTCCGTCAAAGTCAGCCGACCTGACTTTGAGCGCCGGTCGCCGCCCATTCACCCGCTGATCCCGAACTCCCGCCGCACCCGCTCCCGTCGTCGAAGTCGCTGCGCAGGACCGCGGCGTCCATGCCCCGGCCGGTCGGTCACACCCGGTGAGCGCCCCGATCCAGGATCTCCACGCAACAGCGTGCGCCGCGGCGGCTGACGACGGCTCGACGGTTCCGGTACACTCCCGAAGCTCGGGGGTGAGAATGGTGTTGTCTTTGGCACGGCGAGTCGGCTTGACGGTGCTCCTGGCGATCGTGCCCCTGGTCGGATCGTGGGCCACCGTGGGTGCCCAGAGGGCTGGCGACGGCGGCCCGATCGTCGAGCTGGCGCCGCGCGAGGCCGGCCTCAAAGGGATGGTCGGCCACTGGTGGTGGTTTGATGCCCACCTCACCCGGTACCTCGACGCCTTCGCGGATCTCGGGGTCACCAACGTCAGGCTCACCACCGACTGGCTCCAGATCGAGCCGGAGGAGGGGCGGCGGGACTTCGCCCGGACGGATCGGCTGTTCGGCGCGCTGCTGGCCCGCGGCATCGAGCCAGTGCCGGTCTTCGCGACGATCCCGGTGTGGGCCTCGCGGAACCCCGACGCCTGCCGTGCCCGGGACATCGACTGTGAGCCCGACCCGGCCAAGCTGGAGGCCTTCGAGCGGACGATCGCCGAGCTCGTCGGCCGCTACCCGGGGATCACGCGCTGGGAGTTCTGGAATGAGCCAGAGATGTGGCCCGGCATGGCCGACCCGTCCGTCTACCAGCGCTGGTACCGCGCCTTCTACCGCGCCGCCAAGCGCGCCAACCCCCAGGTGCGGGTGGCCGTGGGCACCATGACCGGCTGGGGGTTCCTCGCGCGCACCGACCCCGACCTCCCGTTCGACGCCGTGACGATGCACTCGTACGCCGGCCACATCGGCGACCCGATCCAGACGGCGGAGCTGGAGCAGCTCCGGGCTGGGCTGCTGGCCCGTGGGCGCGACGTGCCGATCTGGCTGACCGAGTACGGCTGGGACTCCCATTGGCTGAACGACGAGGTGCGGGCCGAGACGATCCGCTGGGTCTTCGACTGGCTGCGCGCCCACCCCTACATCGAGCTGGCCCACTACCACATGCTCCATGATGCCGAGGAGGCGTGGGAGTGCTGCTACGGCTTGCTCGGCCCTCCGCCCAACTTCGAGCCGAAGCGCCTGCCGTACGAGGCATACCGCGCCTACGTGGTCAGACGTTAGGGGACGCGCTCGGCCCGCGCGGGGATCGCCACCTCGCACGAGCCCCGCGGCCCCCGCGGGCGTGGGCCTGGACGGCGCCGGCGAGCGTCACCGCCTTCCCCTGCCGCCGGAGGGCATAGTACTCGGGCAGGACATCCCGGAGCAGGCTGGCCTCGGCGATGGTGACGAGGCTGCCGGGCTGCGCGCGCTCGAGCAGGGCGTAGTAGCGGGCCAGGTCGCGCGCCGCGATCCCGGAGACGTCCAGGGCGGGCGTCGTCCGGGCCTCCAGCCTGGCGCGCAGCCGCGCTGAGCACGGGACGGCGATGGGGTCGCGATCGGTGGTAGTCATCTCACTGAACTCTACCCTTGAGAGGGCCCCGGCGTTTCACACCAGCGCGACGGGCACCGCCGGCGACTGGGTACTATGGGGCGATGGACAGCAGTCACGAGCGCATCCGCATCGACCCCAACACCTGCGGCGGGGAACCCTGCATCGCTGGGACGCGGATCATGGTGTCGGTCGTCCTGGACAATCTTGCCGAGGGCCTGACCCCCGAGGCGATCGCCGAGGAGTACCCGCCGCTCACCGTCGAGGACGTGCGGGCGGCCGTTGCCTACGCGGCGGAGCACCCCGCTCGTTGATGCCGGCGGGCAGCTCGGCGGAGCGCGCGTGCCCCATCTGCGGCCGGCCCTTCACAGGGCGCCCCCAGCGCCGCTACTGCTCGCCCATGTGCGGCAACCAGGCCGACTACGCCCGCCACGCGGAGGCGCGCCAGGCCGAGCGACGGGACCGCTACCATCGTGCCCAGGGCACCGAACCGCCGCCGGGCGGGAGGACCGAGCTGCGCCGGCGCATCACGGCTGCCCTCATGGCCGACCCGCGCCGTAGCGACCTTGAGCACGCGCGGCGGCTCGGGGTAGCACCTCGCGCGGTTGGCCGTGTCCGCGCCGAGCTGGTCGGCACCGGGGTGTTCCCGGCCCTCAT
>JACCZL010000174.1 GCA_013695975.1 Chloroflexota bacterium | reverse complement strand
TCCGTCGGCACGCTCCCGCGCGACAAGGTCCGCGAGATCGCCCAGATGAAGATGAAGGACCTGAACGCGACGACCGTCGAGGCGGCCGAGCGGATCGTCGAGGGCACCGCCCGCAGCATGGGCGTCGACGTCGAGCGGTAGGGAGTTACTCCCTCTCCCTCTGGGAGAGGGTCGGGGTGAGGGCTCGTTGAGGTGCAGAGCGTCCTGCATGTACCGGGGTAGCCCTCTCCCAGAGGGAGAGGGGACAGCACGTGGGAGCCCGCGAGGCGGGCGTCAGCACCACAGGAGGACAACATGGCCGGCAAGAAGCACGAGGAAGCGCTCAAGAAGCTGGACCGCACGAAGCTCTACGAGCCGGCCGAGGCGGTCGCGCTGCTGAAGTCGCTCGCCTTTGCCAAGTTCGACGAGACGGTCGAGCTGCACATCAGGACCGGGGTCGACCCGCGACATGCCGACCAGCTCATCCGTGGCTCGGCGACGCTACCGGCCGGTCGAGGCAAGACCGTCCGCGTCGCGGCGTTCGCCCAGGGCGACAAGGCCCGCGAGGCCGAGGAGGCCGGCGCCGACGTCGTCGGCGCTGACGATCTCGTCCAGCGAGTCCAGGGCGGCTGGCTCGACTTTGACGTCGCCGTCGCCCACCCGGACATGATGGGCCAGGTCGGACGACTCGGGCGCGTGCTGGGGCCGCGCGGTCTGATGCCGAACCCGCGGACCGGTACCGTCACGCCAGACATCGGGCGGGTGATCCGTGAAGTCAAGGGCGGACGCATCGACTTTCGGGTCGACAAGACCGCCGTGCTCCACATGCCAATCGGGAAGATCTCCTTCGACGAGGACAAGCTGCTGCAGAATCTGGCCGCGGCCATCGACGCGGTCGTGCGGGCCAAGCCGAGCGCCGCCAAGGGCATCTACATCCGCTCGATCACCCTGACCACGACGATGAGCCCCGGCCTCAAGCTCGACCTCCAGCCGGCCCTCGCCCTCGCCGCGGCGTGAGCAGTAGGGGCACCCCCGCGTGGGTGCCCTCTCGAGCCACACTAGAGGAACCTCCAACCGAACCCGGCAGGAGGAGGGGACGGGACGCCTCACGGTCGCGGTACAGATTTGCGCAGAACAGCTCCGGGCGCCCGTGGCGACGCTATAATCCGAGCCGTGAAGCGGGTAGATCGGCGGCAGGTTTTCGGGATCTGGGCGAGCAGTGTGATGTCGGTGGCCGCCGCCTGTGGGAGCTCGGGTACGACCGTGCTCCAGA
Source organism: Chloroflexota bacterium (assembly GCA_013695975.1). GTDB lineage: Bacteria > Chloroflexota > UBA6077 > UBA6077 > JACCZL01 > JACCZL01. The sequence continues at coordinate 2,434 of JACCZL010000174.1, read as the reverse complement.
CGCCTGAAGGGCCGGTCCTGCAGCTCGAGAAGGACGAGTTTCTCGTTCTGGTGAGCGGCTTCCAGCCACTCTACCGGCCCGGCGACCGCATCACCGTACAGGTGCTGATCAACAACCAGAGCCGGCGCTTTGCCACCGCCCGGATCCGAACGCGCCTGCTCGGGCGGGGCCAGCAAGCGATCCTCGAGGCCGAGGTTCTCAGCGTCAACGTCAGGCCGATGGAAGCCACCAGCGCCGAGCGGTCACTGGCATTGCCGACCAATATCGGGACGGGCGAGTATACGCTTTCGATCGAGCTGCCACCCTGGAGCTTCGAGGGTCGCCAGGCCGGCGGCGGCAGCCTCAACACGACGCTCCGGATCGAAGGCTGAGGAGCAGCGCGCTGGCCGTCTCTACTCGCGAGCACAGCACCGTCCGCCCGGCGCCCGCCCGGGGACGCCACGCCGCCCATACGCGGCGGGAGATCCATCCGCTCCCGCCAACCGCCGGCCAGCGGCGCGATGAGCGGCTGCGCTCGCTCGCCCTGGCGCTCACGCCCTTTTTCCTGTTCGGGCTGGCGGCCATCCCTCGCGTCTGGGCCTCCGACATTGCGCCCTTCGGGGCCCGTCAGGCAGCCGAGCTAAGCACCGCCCACCATGCGACGAGTGGGGCGGCCTGGGCCTACTGGCTGATCGGCGCGGCGCCGCTCGGGCTCGCCACCCAGGTTCGATCCCTCCTCCTCGAGCTTCCGGACTCGTCCAGAACCTGGCTCGTCCTCCTCGGGCTGCTCGACGCATCGACGACGATCCTCATCTTTGTGGCGGTGCGCCGAACCGTCGGATTCAGCGGCGCCACCCTCGCCACCACGCTCTATGCCGTGAGTCCCTGGGCCTGGGCCCTCGCGCGGGATCCGGCGCCGCTGGCCTTGCCGGTGCTTGCCGCCGCGGCCCTCCTCGCGGCGGTCGCCTTCGTCCACGAGCCACGCGCCGGCCGTGCCGCCCTGCTCGGGCTGTGCGGCGCGCTGTTGGCGCGCGTCGACCCGAACGGGTGGGTCCATGCCCTCCCACTTGCCGCGACGTTGATCCTGGCGCGACCGACGCGGCGAGCCTTCGCCGCTGGCGGGTTGACCTTCGCGGCCCTCGCCGGCCCGACCGTGCTGCGTACGTTGGGAACCGCCCACTCGGGCGCCGCCGACCCGCTCCGAACACTCGAAGCCTTCTGGTGGCTGACGAGCGGACGAGCCTCGATCGAGCCCTGGCCGGCCGCGCTGGCCAACGCCCAGGTGCTCGCGCTCGCCTGCGGCGGTGCCCTACTGGCCGTTGGAGTCGCCCTCTCCCTTGGCGCCGACGGTAGGCCAGCGCGCGGCCGGGTCCTCTTTCTTGTCTGGACCGCGCTACCACTCGCGGCGCTCGCCTTTACGGGCGCAGCGCCAGCGGTCGGGCCGTTGGCAACCCTGCTGCCGGCCGCCACCACGCTGATGGCCCTGCCACTCGCCATCCGACACGGACACCACGCCACCACGATCCGCCGAGCCGCCCTCGCCGCTGGAACCGTCGTCGTCGGCGTGAGCACGCTGACGGTGGCGCAACTCGTCTGGCAGGTCGCAAGGACCGAAGTAGCGCCGACGGCGGACCTCCACCCTTCGGTGGTCCCTTCCAGGGCGGGACCCACACTCCCGCGTCTGGGCAACGGCGCCACCACCCTTCGGTTCTGGCAGGCTACCGCCGATGCGGCGCTGGACGCGGCCGAGCGAACCGGAGCCGTCGAGCTTACCGTCATCGCGACCACGGCCTCAACGGAGCACAGCGGAGCGCTCCTCGCCAGCTTGCTCGAAGGGCGCCTCCCCGTTCGCTCACTCCCAGCCGAGATGGTCACGCTCCCGATCGATCGCGAGGCCCTCTATCTCCTCTTGCCGGGGAGCACGACTCCATCCGCGCTGAGCTGGCCATCGGCCCGCCTGGCGAGCGTGGCATGGCCGGGCGCGGACGGCTCCGCTCGGCTGGTCAGCCTTCGTCCGCGACCGATCGCCCAGTGGCTCGCGGGCCGATCCGACCACCCGAAGCGATTCGCCGACGGCACAGCGCTCATCGACGTGCGAGCAGGAAGCGGACTCGACGGGTCCAGCCTCGAGCTGCACTGGACGTTCGAGACCGCCACGGGCCAGCCCGACGCTCGAGTCGCCGAGTTACGCTGGCCTGGTGACGATCGGGAAGTCGGCGTCCTTCGTGTCGAGCTCCCTCCGTCGGAGCTGCGCCGCTCCGGCGAGCTCGTGGTCCAGCCCGTCGCGGTCGCCGCCTGGCCGAACGGTCAGCCCAACATCGGCGGGCAGGACCCGGCCCTCACCCTCTTCGACGCCGAGGGCCGGAGGGTGCCGCCACGCTAATTGCTCGCAAGCAGACGTTGCTGCATGGCCCGGGCTCGCCCCCCCAGCCCCCCCGAGTTCGGGGGGCTGGGG
>JACCZL010000156.1 GCA_013695975.1 Chloroflexota bacterium | reverse complement strand
CCCGGGAGGCGGGGGGACAAGCCCCCCCGCTCACTCGGGAGGCGGGGGGACAAGCCCCCCCCGCCTACGGACGACGGCACCCACAACCGGTGAATAATCCGGGCTATTGGGTCGATTCGTCTGCACTCACTGCCGTCAGCAAGATATTGACGTTTAGTCTGCAAAACCGCTACATTGTCCTCCGCGGACGGAGGCGCTACGTGGTCCTTCGCACAATGGTGAGTCAATCCCTCAAGTGCCTGCTGTGCGGCGCTGTCTCGGGGCGCCTGCTCCAGTGGGCGGCTGAGCCAGCGTCGCGCGCGACGCTCGAGGTGAGCCCGCACTGCCCAGACGGCCCACGACGACGAGGGGGCCGTCTTGTCTGCTGCTTTTGCGGCGGCTCGCTTTTCCTCGACGGGGCGGAGTCTGAGCTGCGGGAGACCCAGACCGTGTTTCCGCGCGAGCGACGCGGACGACCACCGAGCCGACTTCAGCCGGTCTCGGACGACACGGAATGACGCCGCTCGCTCGGGCGGCAGCGGCCGGCGTGGCATCGGCCCTCGCCTACCTTGCTGAGCAGGAGCTCGATCGCCGACTCATGAACCCCCGCTCCGATGACCTTCTCCTGCTTGGCGGACTGGTGACGTCGAATCCGCGCCTATGGCGCCCGCTCGGGCTCGCGATGCACCTGTCAGCCGGCGCCATCTTCGGGATGGCCTACGTGCAGATGGCGGCGCACCTACTTCCGGGCCCGCCCTGGTGGCGCGGAGTGGCAGCCGCGCAGATCGAGAACGCCCTGCTCTTCGGACTCGTGCCGATCCTGAATCGCTTCCATCCAGCCGTTCGACGGGGAGCCCTCGCGCCCCTGACGCGGCCGGTCTATTTCGTCCAGCAAATCCTGCGGCATCTGGCCCTGGGAATCGTCGTGGGCGCCCTCTGCCCACCGCGGCCACGCCCAGGGTGACACGGCGAGCCCAGGCCACGCTACCATTGGCGTGCGCCGAGGTCGCGCTGACGCCGAGCGTGTCGCGCGTGACTCTCGGCAGACAGCGCCCCGAGCGATCAGGCGAAACGACATCGACCGCTCGACAAGGATCAAGGATGGGCCTCTCGTTCAGCTCCCTCCGAGCCGCCTCAATTCGGAGCGAATTCGAGAGCCTGATGGGGGCCAAGGCCAGGACGTTCGCGTTGGCTGCGCGCTTTCTCGACCCAGAGCGGCGGCGCGCCACGGAGGTGCTCTACGCCTTCTTCCGGACCCTCGACGACCTGGTGGACGAGCGTCCGATCGGCGCCGACCCAGCGCCGATCGCCGCCGAGCTCGCGGATTGGGACCGCTGGCTCGCCCAACCGCGCCAGGCGGACGGCGACCCGCTCAAGCAGGCCCTGGCCGAGACGCTGGAGACGTACGCGATCCCGCCCCGCTACTTGCGCGTGCTCATCCTGGGGTTGAGGGAAGATCTCGCCGGACATCCGATGGCCTCCTTCGACGATCTCGAGCGCTACTCGTTCCGGGTCGCCGGGTCGGTGGGGCTTGCGATGTGCCACGTCCTCGGCGCGACGTCGCGAACGGCGCTGCTCGCCGCTGCCTCGCTCGGCATCGCCATGCAGCTCACCAACATCCTTCGCGACGTGGCAGATGATCTCTCCCGTGGGCGCGTGTACTTACCCGCCGACGAGCTGGAGCGGTTTGGCTGTCACGACGCCTTGATCGCGGGCTCGCTCGACGACCCCCTCAGGGCCTTACTCCGCTTTCAGATCGCGCGCGCCCGCCGCTACTACGAAGCCGGGACGGCTGGCATCGCCGAGCTGCCCCTATCGGTGCGATATCCGATCGCTCTGGCCGCGCTGCTCTACGGACGGATCCTCGATTGCGTCGAGGCGCAGGGCTACGACGTCTTCTCCCACCGCGCGGCACTCAGTCGCCGACGCAAGGTGCTCCTTGCCGGGCGCGTGGCGATCGCCATGCAGATGGAGCGCCACCGCATCCCGTTGCCACTGGCGCGCCGCGCCGCCGCGCCGCCACCGATGATAGCCTTCGGCGCATCCACGCGGGCCGAGCTCGCCGCGTGCGGCGCATGGGTTCTCGAACCGTCGGACCATGCTCGCCCGTCGTAGGGACGTGGCGTGACCCGACTGATCGTCATCGGGAGCGGCTTCGGCGGCCTGGCGGCGGCGGTGCGCCTCCAGGCCCGCGGCTTCGACGTCACCTTGCTCGAAAAGCGCGACAAGCCGGGCGGACGGGCCTACCAGTTTCGGGAGGGCGGCTACACGTTCGACTGCGGCCCCTCGATCATCACCGCACCAGACCTGCTCGACGACCTCTTCGATACCTCGGGAGCTCGAAGAGAGGATTACGTCACGCTCGTCCCGCTCGAGCCGTTTTACCGTATCCACTTCTCCGACGGCCGGTACTTCGACTACAGTGGCCGCTCGGAGACGGTGGCGCGTGAGCTGACAAAGTTCGAGCCCGAAGCGGTCGAGGCCTACCACCGCTTCATGGCCGAGACCGGTCGGATCTACGAACGCGCCTTCGTCGACCTGGCCCACCAGCCCTTCATGACCGTGCCCGATTTCCTCAAGGTCCTGCCCGAGCTGGCGCGCCTGCGCGCCGACCGCTCGGTCTACAGCTTCGTGAGCAGGTTTTTCCGTGATCCCTCATTGCGGATGGTGTTCAGCTTCCACCCCCTCTTCATCGGCGGCAATCCATTCCGAGCATCCAGCATCTACAGCATCGTGCCCTATCTCGAGCGGCGTGGCGGGGTCCACTTCGCCATGGGCGGGATGTACTCCTTGATCGAGGGGCTCGTCCGACGTTTCCGCGAGCTTGGCGGCTCGCTCCAGTGTGGGACCGAGGTGGCCGAGATCGAGGTCCGCGGCGGCCGGGCTGTGGCTGTCCGTGCCCGCGACGGCCGGCGTTGGGAAGCCGACGGCGTCATCAGCAACGCCGACGTTGCGTGGACCTACCAGGAGCTGATCGCACCGCGACACCGTCGCAAGTACACCGATCGCCGCATCGCCCGGCTAAAGCACTCGATGTCCTGCTTCCTCCTCTACCTCGGGCTCGACCGCCAATACGACCAACTGCTCCATCACACGATTCTGATGACCGACCGCTACAAGGGACTGATCGGGGACATCTTCGATCGCAAAATCCTGGCCGACGACTTCTCGCTCTACCTCCACGCCCCCAGCAAGACCGACCCGAGCCTGGCGCCCCCTGGTGGCGAGAGCCTGTACATCTTGGCCCCCGTCCCGCACCTTGGGGCCCGCATCGACTGGACCCGAGAGGCCAGGCCGTACCGCGACCGCATCCTCCGATTCCTGGAAGAAGAGTTCGGGCTCGACGGCCTGCGCGCCAGCATCAAGGTGGAGCGCTGGTTCACCCCCCTCGACTTCAAGACCGAGCTCAACGCCCACCTCGGCAGCGCCTTCTCGATCGAGCCGGTCCTCCTGCAATCGGCCTACTTCCGCCCTCACAACCGCTCAGAAGACGTCGAGCGCCTCTACTTCGTCGGCGCCGGTACCCACCCGGGCGCCGGCCTGCCGGGCACCCTGCTCTCCGCGGAGATCGCCGCCCGCCTGATCGGCCGAGACCTGGGCACAGCGAACCGTGTACTGAACGCATGAGGGCCGCGGTAGTAACCGCGGCCCTCATCTCCGGCGCAGCGCCCGCCGGGGCGTGCGCTGCGTGGTTTCGACTAC
>JACCZL010000154.1 GCA_013695975.1 Chloroflexota bacterium | reverse complement strand
GACCAACAGCGCCGGCGTGGTCGCGCCCCAGGTGGTGGTGCGGGTCGACCAGCGCCGTCTCCAGGACCTCGGGCTCTCGACCCAGCAAGTCGGCGCCGCCGTGCGGGTCGCCTACCAGGGCTTCGTGCCGGCCAAGTGGCCCCGCCCCGACGGGACCGAGGTGGACATTCGGGTGCGGCTGCCGGAGCAAGCGCGGCGCGATCTCGGGGCCCTCCAGGACCTCCCGCTGCTGACCGGGCGCGGCGCGGTCATCACCCTGGGCCAGGTGGCCGAGCTGGAACAGCAGACGATCCCGGCCCGGATCAATCGCTTCCAGCGCCAGCGGATCGCGATCGTCGGGGCCGACCCTCAGGGTGTCCCGCTGGGGACGGCCAGCGGGATCGTCACGAGCGAGCTGAGCGCCCTCTCGCTGCCGTCGGCCGTGCGCTGGGAGCTGGCCGGCCAGAGCCGCGACCAGCAGGAGGCGTTCACCAGCCTGGCGATCGCCCTCGGCATCTCGGTCGTGCTGGTTTACCTGGTCCTGACGGCCCTCTACGAGAGCCTGATCCTGCCGCTGGTCGTCCTGGCGTCGCTGCCGCTGGCCCTGGTCGGGGCGCTGGCCGGCCTGCTGGTCTTCAAGAACACCCTCAACATCCTATCCTTGATCGGGGTGATCGCCCTGTTCGGGCTGGTCGGCAAGAACGCGATCCTGCTAGTCGACTACACCAACATCCTCCGACGCCGCGGGATCGAGCGGAACGAGGCCCTACGGCGAGCCGGCCCGGCCCGCCTGCGGCCGATCATCATGACCTCGGCGACGCTGGTCCTGGGGCTGCTGCCGGTCGCCGCCCAGCTCGGCGAAGGCGGCGAGCTGCGCGCCCCGCTGGCCGCCGTCATCATCGGCGGCATGATCTCCTCGACCATCCTGACGCTCGTCTTCGTTCCGGTCTCCTACACCTATTTCGACGGTTTCCAGCAGTGGATCTTGTCGCTGGGCCATCGCGGGGATGGGCGTCGGCCGGCCCCGGCCCTGGCTGCCCTGGCTTCAGCCGACGGGGCCGGCGCTCCTACCACGAATGGAGCGCGACGCGAACCTCCGTCCGAGCGTCGTCCCTCGACCATCGGTGCGGAGCACGACGGCCACGACTCCAGCGATCGCGAGCCGGCGCGCCGTGCCGATGATGCCCGCTCTCCATCTGGGAGAGGGCTGACGTAGCCGAGCTTCGCTGGGTGACGACTACGAACCCACAGTGGAGCTAGTGATCGACCGTTGAGCAATTCATGAGGATTGTGAGGGCACGTCTGGGGATCGGGCGGGAGATTGGGGCTAATCCCCGCCGAGCCCCACGGCGGCGCGCGCGCGTTGGTACTCGGCGCTCCTCAGCCAGTGTCCTTCGGGCTCGACTTGGTCCCAGGCTGTCAGCGCTACTGCGCACCGTTCGGCATCCCAGCCAAGCTCGAACGAGAAGATACGGCCGCGTTCGTCGAGGACGTAGCCGGTCGCCTCTTCGATGCCGTTGGGAAGCCACTCCCCGTCGCCGGTCACAAAGAACAGGGCGTAGCGCCCCAGCCGCTGCTCTTCGATGAGCGGGCGCAAGACTGCTGCGTGCTCGACAGCGGACCGAACTTCGAGGTGGGTAGACATTCCTCTCTTCCCGTCAAGCATAATCGGACGCAGGTAGGTCCCGCACGTACCCCTCCCGGACACGGAAGTGGTTCACGATCTGCGTGTCATCTTCGGTCACCGCGGTGAAGCGCCCAGTCATCGGGTCGAAGTAACCGACCCGCGGCTCGCTGGTGAAACGATCCTCGTAGGTGAACCGAACTCCCCTCCGCACGGTGTCCAACGAGTTGGCCATGTAGGCTTGAATGTCTCGGATGCCGAGTCTCCTCCCATGCTTCTTGAACTTGTCAGCGAGCTGGACCGGGCTGGTCCACCTCGGAGTCGGCGCGTCCGTCAATGACAGACCCCCTCGGCAGACCCGCGGCCCGTCCAGCGACGCGCCATGTTCCCGTTCCGAGCCTCGCCACGAGGATAGCCGACGACTGCATCGACGTACCATCCGCTCGCGGCCATGGCAGACCAGGCACGGTCAAACACGGGCCCAGTGTCGGTCGCCGCGCAGCTCGGCGAGGGCGGCGAGCTGCGCACCCCCCTGGCCGCCGTGATTATCAGCATGTTCAGCTCGACCATCCTGACGCTGGTCTTCGTCCCGGTCTCCTACACTTACTTCGACGGCCTCCAGCGCCGGATCCTCGGCCTGCGCCTGCCGGTCTCCGTCCGCCGCCGTGCGGCCGCCCTCGCCCGGAC
>JACCZL010000118.1 GCA_013695975.1 Chloroflexota bacterium | reverse complement strand
CCCGTCTACTGCTCACTGCCCACTGCCCACTGCCCACTGAGGAGGAGTATCTTGGCCAAGGTCTATTACGAGTCCGACGCGGATCTGGAGCTGCTGAAGAGTAAGCAGATCGCGGTAATCGGGTATGGCAGCCAGGGGCATGCGCATGCCCTGAACCTGCGCGACAACGGCTGCAACGTGATGGTCGGGCTCTATGAAGGCTCGAAGTCCTGGGACCAGGCGACCCAGGAGGGGCTCGAGGTCGCGACGACCGACCGGGCCGCGGCGAAGGCCGACATCGTCATGATCCTGGCCCCGGACCAGTACCAGCATGACATTTTCGAGCGGGACATCAAGCCCAATCTTCGCGACGGCAACACCGTCATGGTGGCTCACGGCTTCAACCTGCTCTACGGTCAGATCAAGCCGCGGCCGGGTGTCGACGTCAGCATGATCGCCCCGAAGAGCCCGGGCCACATCATGCGCGAGCAGTTCGAGATGGGCAACGGCGTCCCGGCCCTGGTGGCGGTCCATCAGGACGCGACGGGGCGGGCCCTCGACACGGCGCTGGCCTACGGCAAGGGAGTAGGATCGGCGCGGGCCGGCATCCTCGAGACGACGATCAAGGAGGAGACCGAGACCGATAACTTCGGCGAGCAGGCGGTCCTCTGCGGCGGCGTCAGCGCCCTCGTCACGACGGCGTTCGAGACGCTGGTCGAGCGCGGCTACCAGCCGGAGCTGGCGTACTTCGAGTGCCTGCACGAGCTGAAGCTGATCGTCGACCTCTTTTACAAGGGTGGCCTGAGCATGATGCGCTACTCGGTCAGCGACACGGCTGAGTTCGGCGACTACTACGCCGGCCCGAGGGTCATCGACGAGCACGTCCGCGCGAGCATGCGCAAGCTGCTCGACGACATCCAGGACGGGACGTTCGCCCGGACCTGGATCCTCGAGAACGTCGCCGGAACCCCGATGCTCCAGGCCAGCCGAGCGAAGGGGGCCGAGCACCAGATCGAGAAGGTCGGTGCCGAGCTGCGCGCGATGATGCCCTGGCTGAGCAAGTAGGTGTTGTAGGGGCCGATATGGATAAAATCCTGATCTTCGACACCACGCTACGCGACGGCGAGCAGGCGCCTGGCTTCTCGATGGGGACCGACCAGAAGCTCGAGTTCGCCCGTCAACTCGAGCGGCTGAATGTCGACGTGATCGAGGCCGGCTTCCCGGCCGCCTCGCCCGAGGACTTCGCGGCCGTCCAGCAGATCGCCCGCGAGGTCAGGGGGCCGGTGATCACCGGCCTGGCGCGCTGCGTCCCCGAGGATATCGACCGTCTCTGGGAGGCGATCAAGGGCGCCGAGAGCCCGCGCATCCACACCTTTATCTCGACCTCCGACATCCACCTGGAGCATCAGTTCCGGCTCACCCGCGAGCAGGCGAAGGAGCGGGCGGTCGCAATGGTCCGACGGGCCAAGTCCTACTGCTCGGATGTCGAGTTCTCGCCGATGGACGCCACTCGCACCGAGTGGAGCTACCTCTACGAGGTGCTAGAAGCGGTCATCGACGCCGGAGCGACCACGATCAATATCGCCGACACCTGTGGCTACATCATCCCCGAGGAGTTTGGCGAGCTGCTCCAGGGGATCTGGACTCGAGTCCCGAACGCCGACAGAGCCACCCTCTCGGTCCACTGCCACAACGACCTGGGGATGGCCACGGCGAACGCCCTGGCGGCCGTGCGGGCAGGCGCGCGCCAGATCGAGGTCTGCGTCAATGGCATCGGCGAGCGGGCCGGCAACTCCTCGCTCGAGGAGGTCGTGATGGCGCTGAACGTCCGTAAGGACTACTTCGGTGGCTACGGCACCACGATCAACACGCGCGAGCTGGCCCAGGCTAGCGACCTGCTAACCCTCTTTACCGGCGAGGCCGTCCAGGCCAACAAGCCGATCGTCGGGCGCAACGCATTCGCCCACGAGTCCGGCATCCACCAGGATGGAGTCCTGAAGTTCAAGAGCACCTACGAGATCATGAAGCCGGAAGAAGTCGGTCGGGGCGAGAGCCGCCTGGTCATGGGCAAGCACTCCGGTCGCCACGCCCTCCGGGTTGAGCTGGCCAAGCTCGGCTACGAGCTGGGGACCTACGACCTGGGCGTCGCCTTCGCCCACTTCAAGGACGTCGCCGACTTCCAGAAGGAAGTCTTCGCCGACGACCTGCACGCCATCATGCGCGACCTGGCCGAGCCAGCTTCGACGCCGGTTGCAGGGCCGACGCACGCCCACACGCATTGATCGTCTGGGCGGTTTTCGAGCCGGTTCTTCCCAGCCGGCTTCCCAGGTGAAGGACTCGTCGGCGGATGGCTGAACCGCTCCGAGTCTACGGTTACCACGGCACGACGATCAGGAGAGCGGGGGGGGGCCCTGCGAAACGGCTTCAGGTCGAGTCGCAACGACTACGACTGGCTTGGCGACGGAGTTTACTTCTTTCAGGATGCGCCCCGGCGAGCCTGGGAGTGGGCGACGGCTCGCTATGGCGCGAACGCCGCGGTCATCCGCTCGGTGATCCGTCTCGAGGGCCACATGGAGCTCATCGATACTGGGTGGTTCGATCACCTTGACGCTACCTATACTGCCCTACTGGAGCTCGCGAGGCGCACCAACCTCCCTCTCCCGCGACAGACCGCTGGAGCCCTTCGCATCGATCGAGAGGTCTTCAACCATACAGTGGACATTTTCGCTACGAACGGGATCCGCGTACGCGCGATTCGTGGTGTTTTCGTTGAAGGGATCCCGTTATTCCCGGGGTCCGCGATCCACAGTCGTGCCCACATTTAGATCGCCGTGCGTGATATTGCCCTCATCGAGGCATCATCGATGCTGCCGAGGTAAGGAGGAGGACCGATGATTGATCCGGAAGTTGGCGGAAAGCTCCTTCACCAATACTTTGCGAATGTGAAGCCTGAGCAGTTTCTCGCAGATATGAGAAGATCCAACCCACACCATTTCGAAGAATCGTCCCCGTCTGATGGTCGCGGAGACTCACAGCCCTCCGTTCAGCCCCATAATTCCCCCTCCCTAGTCTCCCATATGCAACGATCGTTCAAGATCGTCGTCCTGCCCGGTGATGGGATTGGTCCCGAGGTCGTGGCCGAGGGGGTCAAGGTGCTCCGTGCCGTGGAGCGTCGCTTCGAGCGTCGCTTCGAGCTGCGGGAAGAGACCGTCGGCGGCGGGGCGATCGATGCCTACGGGGTGCCGCTGCGGCCCGAGACCCTGGCGCTCTGCAAGCGCGCCGACGCGGTCCTGCTGGGGGCTGTCGGTGGCCCGAAATGGGACGACCCAAAGGCGGAGGTCCGACCCGAACAGGCGGTACTCGAGCTGCGCAAGCGGCTGGGGCTGTTCGCGAATCTGCGGCCGGTGCGGACCCTGCCGGCCCTGGAAGGAAACTCGACGTTCAAGGCCGAGGTCGTCCGCGGCGTCGACCTGATGTTCGTCCGCGAGCTGACCGGCGGGACCTACTTCGCCAAGCCGAAGAAGGTCTGGAGCACGCCAAAGGGTCAGCGGGCCGTCGACACGACCGCGTATACCGAGCAGGAGATCGAGCGGGCCGTACGGGTGGGCTGCGAGCTGGC